>CACYCG010000030.1 GCA_902772855.1 uncultured Ruminococcus sp. | reverse complement strand
TGCCGCCTTCTCTTCATCAGGTACAAGTTTTTGAAAAGGGGGTCTGGGGGAGAATCCCCCAGATACGGGGTGCAGCGCCGCCGCTGCACAAAGAGTGATAGTATATGTTATAATCTATAACATAAAAAATATTGTAATGAGGGAGTCATTATGAAAAGGAGAAGGTTTGCAAAAAGGGTCTGTTCCGCAGTATTGGGATTTATGGCAGCCGTGTCTGTTGTTGTCCCGATGGGAAATGTATCCTGTCATGCAGGAGGATTTACCATTGTATGGGATTCTAATGCAGGCTTGATTTATCAAGCAGGTGGCCGATAGTTATCGTATAAAGGTAGAATCTTCCGCAGGCTCCGATCAAACCGTTTCTGAGAATACAGACAGTTCTCAGGAAACAGGAGAAGGATCTGCTCAAAGCATGAACGTATCCGAGACTTCTGCCGAAATAGCAGACGGAAAGAATACGATGCCGATCGCAGGGGGCGTTATTGGAGGAATCGTTGTCATAGGCGTGCTGGCCGTGGTCATCGCGGCGATCAAAAACAAGAAAAAAACACCGTCCGAAAACCGGTAAGGACAAAAATGCAGCCGTACAGGAAACAAACCCTGTACGGCTGATCGTTATTCTCCAAGAGGAACAATGTCTTCCCACAGACAGCGGAAGGAGCCGCAGGTGACATCCTGATGCCAGTGGCCGAAATACCAGCGGCGAAACGAAACCGTGGAGGCGACTTCTTCCAGATACCGCTGAAGACGGATTTCCCCGCTGCTTGGGGTCTGCGTGAGGAAGGGGATCATTCGTTCGGGGGCGGTGTGGGTGAGGATATAGTCCACCTGATGCCCGGCCCCTGCTAAGTGTTCTTTTCCGGCGAGGTATTCCGGTTCTCCAGGCATTTCCTGCGGCCACCAGCTTACAAAGGTGACCCGCCATCCCCGGTCGATGGAATAGCCGCCGCCGAAGGTGAAAAACGTATGCCCTTCCAGCGTGAAGATCTGCCCTCTCATGAGGTGGATGATATCTTCCGTGATCTTATGCACCCGTCCGCCGTTCCAGTTTTCCGTGACAGGGCGCTCTCCGAGGAGGTAGAAATTTTCGTGGTTGCCGTCTATCCACAGCACCCGGCACGGCAGGGCGGAAAGTCGTTTCTGAAACAGACGGTCTCCCTCTCCGCCGTCCCACAGCACGCCGGCATCGCCTAAGATGATGAGAGAATCCTGCTTGGTCACGCCGGAGGGGGCTTCGGGGCCGGAGAAAAACCGTTCGATTTTTGCGATATCATGCAGCCCGTGCGTGTCGCCGCATAACCAGATCATGGCGCTGTCTCCTTTCCCGGGCGTCAGTTCATCATGGGGGGAAGCTCCTGTGCGGAAAGGTCGGTTTCATCTACGATGTCCCGGAAGAGTTCTCCGTCTTCCAGCCGGAAGGTGTAGCGGGTGCGCCCGCCTCCGTCCGGGAATTCCACCGTGCCCCGCCCGAACGCCCGCAGGCCGGGAATGTCGGAAGCCTCTCCCAAAAAGCAAAGCATATCGGTCATCACAGAGGAATCAATGTGCTCCCCTTCGCATTGACAGCGGTATTCCGGCGGGAGAAGCTGGCCGAGCCATTCGGCTTCTCCGCAGCGGAGTTCTTCGAGGGAATAGGCGCAGCGCTTGACGTCGAGCAGGTCTTCGAGCGCCTGAAGCGCTTCCGGCTCCAGAGAGGAAACGTCCAGCATCAGTTCACAGGTTCCGTTCATTGAATACGCCTCCTTTGAAAAACGGGCCGGGCGGAAGATCATTCGTCGCCGTCGTCCTCATCGTCATCTTCATCGGGGTCCGGGTCTTCTCCGCCGCCGGACAGTTCATCGAACCGCTTGGACAGGGCGTCGATCAGGCTTCTGGTGATCTCGCTGTCCTCTTCGTTATCGGACGACCTGGCGAGAGGAGAAGACCGTTTTCCTTCGCAGATATCCACCGCCGTTTTGGGGTCTGCCCCGTTGAAAATAACGCTGAGCAGCCCGTCCCCGTAGCGGTCGAACATGGCCGCCGGGCAGTGGATGCTGTTGCCGATGATCTCCTTGGACGGAAGCTGCCCTTCGCAGTCGACATAGCTTTTGTAGCGGATTTCTCCGTCACTCATATCCATTTCAAAACAGCCGTTGAGCATTCCGTAATTGGCGCGGATTAGAAACTCCGTCATGGCGGCGACCATGTTCGGGTCGTCTATATCCACGCCGATGGGTGAAATGGCATAGACAACAAAGTCATCCTCCCGCACGCCGATGAGATAGTGGAGCTTCTTCATCTTTGATTTATGCAGCGAAAGCCCGAAGGTGAACACATCATCGTCTTCGTCAAAGCTGAAGTTCCAGTCCCCGTCTTTCAGATACTTCCGGATTACCTCGACAATTTGTTGGGTATACGTCATAGTCTTTTCCTCCTTTACAGGCAGCACGCTGCGTCTGCCATGTCCATAGTATACGATTATTATACCAGCATCCATAGATTTTTGTCAACCAGCGTGACGCTGGACCCGTAGCCGGGGGAGTGCCCCCAGGCAGCGTGACGCTGCACCCATATCCGGGGGATTCTCCCCCGGACCCCCTTCCGGG
>CACYCG010000029.1 GCA_902772855.1 uncultured Ruminococcus sp. | reverse complement strand
CTTCATCAAGTTCAAGCCCCAGACGGGGGGTCCGGGGGAACTCCCCCGGCTACGGGTGCAGCGTCACGCTGCCTGGCGAAAAAAGGGTTGACAAACCGGAAAACGGGTGATATAATCAACTGGTAAAGCAAAGAAAAGCCTCCGGGCTTTCACCTGTAAGGTTTCGTCTGTTACGGGTCAATAGGGAAGCGCCTCCTGCGGGAGGACTGTCTTGTTATTGATGCACGGGCGAAATGGGTCGTCCGTGCTTTTTTGCTGCGATTCTATTATGGAGGTGCTTTAACATTAGCAAGCAGGAAATTCAGATCAACGATGAAATTCGTGATAAGGAAGTCCGGGTGATCGGTTCTGACGGAGCACAGCTTGGGATCATGCCCGCATCCAAAGCGCTCAGTTTAGCGGAAAGCGCCAATCTTGATTTAGTCAAGATCGCACCGCAGGCTCAGCCCCCCGTCTGCAAGATCATGGACTACGGCAAATACCGCTTTGAACAGGCTAAAAGGGAAAAGGAAGCACGGAAGAATCAGAGAACCGTTGATATCAAGGAAGTCAGACTTTCCCTGAATATCGACACCCATGATTTCAACACCAAGCTCAACCACACCCAGCGATTCATCGCAAGCGGCGACAAGGTGAAGGTTTCCATCCGGTTCCGTGGCAGAGAAATGGGCCATTCGGAATTGGGAATTGAGATCATGAAAAAATTTGCAGAGGCTTGTCAGGAATTTGCAGTCGTTGAAAAGCCGGCTAAATTAGAAGGCCGCACCATGCTGATGTTTCTGGCGCCGAAAGGGAACAAATAAGTAAAATCAAGGAGGATCTTATCATGCCTAAGATCAAAACACACAGCGGAGCGAAGAAGCGCTTCAAGCTCTCCAAAAACGGAAAAGTCATCCGTGCCCATGCAAACAAACGCCACATCCTCAACAAAAAGACCACCAAGCGCAAGAGAGGTCTGAGAAAGGCTGTTGTAGCGGATAAAACGAATGTAGCAGCCGTAAAGCTGCTGCTCCCGTACAAATAAGAACGGGCGGTCAAGTCTTTTGAGAAGAATAATATTCGGAGGTAATTCAATATGGCACGTGTAAAGGGTGCGTTGGCAACACGCAAAAGAAGAAAAAAGATCCTGAAACTGGCAAAGGGTTATTGGGGCGCTAAGAGCAAGCATTTCAAGATGGCGAAAGAAGCCGTCATGAAGAGCGGCAACTATGCCTACATCGGCCGCAAACAAAGAAAGCGTGATTTCAGAAGATTGTGGATCACCCGTATCTCCGCCGGCTGCAAAGCAAACGGGATCAACTATTCCACTTTCATGAACGGCTTGAAGAAGGCAGGCATTACCCTGAACCGGAAAATGCTGTCTGAGATCGCTATTGCAGATGCCGAGGCTTTCACCGCACTGGTTGAAAAGGCAAAGGATGCTCTGTAAGACCAATTTTTACACAACAGACAAGGCACCCGGTGTACTCCGGGTGCCTTTTTCAGGAGGCAATCATGCTGTGTACCGAACTGCCGCAGATCATGTGGTTTCAGAATAATAATGATTATACGGAATGCAACGATCTGTTTCACTACATCATTCTTCCCGACACCGCAGCGGAAGTCATGACCGTGAAGATCTGGCACGGCGAATACTGCTACGAGAAAAGCCGGGATGAGATCGTTTCCGAGCGCAGCTTTCCGCTCACCAGCGAGGGGAGAGCCGAAATGATCGAATACATCCGCAACGAAGATTTTGCCTATCGTCCGTGACACGTCAAAAAACCGGTCTCACCTCCGCTGCTGCGGGAGGTGAGACCGGTTTTTGCAAAGAGGAACTGTGTTCAGTAAAGCGTTAATTTCACAATGGTTTTATCGGAAGCGGCTGCTAAAGCGCCTTCGGTTTCCTGAATGGCAAAGCGGACATAATTCTTTTCCGAATCGTATGCGGTGGTGGTACCGTCGTCTTCATACAGGCTGTATTCAAATCCTCTGTCTGCAAAGGCGATGACCTCAAACATGGAAGTATCCATTTCCTCGGTGCACTGACTGGTGCGGCAAAGGGGGAGGAGCTTATTCTTCCGGATGAACAGCGGCACTTCATTCATCGCCGCCGAAACATAATGCAGCCCCTTTTTCATCACCTGATACCGCCGCACGGAAGAGGAACGGAACACCACTAACAGCATATCTTCCGGCAGATAGACGTATCTTCCCTTGGCATTCTGCTCATAGATCGGGGTGATCATGATGCTCTCTCCCAGAAGAAGCTGATCTTCCACCGTCCGGGCAAAATCGTCCGAAGGATAATCGAATGCCAGCGGGCGGAAGAGCATTTCACTGTGCAGACAGGCTTTCATATATTCGCTGTACAAATAGGGGATGAGGCTGTAGCGAATGGAGATCAGGTTTTTGAAATCCTCGGTGTCGCCGAAGCGGTAGCATTCCTGCCTACGGGTCCCGATAGCGGCATGGTTTCGCATCAGGGGGGTAAAGATCCCGAGTCCCAGCCAGCGCAGGAGGAGTTCTCTGGAGCAGTTGCAGCCGAAGCCGCCCAGATCGGCGCCGCTGTACAGATACCCGCACATATTCAGGGAGGGCATCATTTTCAGATTCAGCAGCAGATGAGACCACCAGGATTGGTTGTCTCCGGTCCAGAGGCCCCCGTTTCGGTGGCTGCCGATGTACGAAGCCCTGGAAAACAGCAGAAACCGCTTGCCCGGCAGAAGCTGCTGCAGGGCATCTGAGGCGCTGCGGGTCATATAGGAGCCATACAGATTATGTACCCGGTCATGCCGCACGATGACCCCGTCCATATTATGGAAAAAGCTCTCGTAATCCTTCTGCCGGTTGGAAAGGCCGGTCAGCTTATCTTTTAATTGGAAGAACTGTCCCGGGTCGTTGGTAGCAAAATCGAAACTCTGAACGTATTCCTTCGCTTCCCGGATGCCGTCTTCCGTAAAGAACATGGCCGGTTCGTTCATATCATTCCAGAAGCCTTCCACCCCGCAGTCGGTCAGGACTTTGTATTTGGACCCGAACCACATCCGCACCTGGCTGTTCAAAAAATCCGGGAAATGAGTTCTTCCCGGCCACACCCCGGCAACAAAATCGGACCCGTCACTGCCTTTGCAGAAAAACTGATATTGTTTTCCTTCTTCGTATATTTCATACCCCGGCTCGATTTTTACACCGGCATCAATAATAGGCACCAGCCGGATCCCCTGCGCTTTCATCTCCTGCACGAAGGCGGGAAAATCCGGAAACCGCTCCTGGCTGATGGTGAAATCCTTATAGCCGTCCATGTAGTCAATATCCATATACACCGCATCGAGGGGGATCCCGCTGTCCCGATAGTGCCGCACCACGTCCCGGATCTCGTCCTCATCCCGGTAGCTCCACCGGCTCTGCTGAAACCCGAACGCCCAGCGGGGAGCAATATAACTGCGCCCGATCATTTCCCGGAACTGCTTCACAATATCCGCAGCGCTTTTGCCCTCGATAATATACAGCACAAAGTCCCCGCAGCCGGGTTTGATATTGAGCATATTGGGGGAGGTGTACCCCACGTCAAAGGTCACTTCCGAAGCGCAGTCCACGAAAAAGCCTACCTGGATCATGCCGCTGATGAGCAGGAAATTATGGCACCCGTAAAGGGATTCCTTGTCCTCTGTCTGGTCCGGCACGTCACTGCAGAAGCTGCGGTACACCCGCCCCCGCTTATTGATCCCGCCCATCGCTTCTCCAAGACCGTACACGATGTCGTCTTTTTCCATGACATAATGAAACAGGATCTTGCCGTCCATTTCCAGCTCGCTGAGGTACTGCACCGGTCCCTCCGCCGGTTCTATGGTCTGCACCACCGCATCGGTGGGAATAGGGGTCCCGTAGACATATTTCTTGATCATACTGTCTGATTCCGCCTTTCTGTGAAAGATAACCTCATCGGTTTATACATTCATTATACTACAAAAAAGAAAAATATTCTACACGTTTTTAATAATATTTACAGTTTTGTTATAATTACCCAAAAGCAAAAGAAGAAATATGCGTATTCGGAAAAAAGACTGGAAAAACCAGCCGATGTGTGATACGATATGACCGTGCAGTGAAAAAACAGCAGCGAATAGATGGTCGAAGGGAGAGGACTGCCGCATGAAAAAAGAACTCTTTGTGATAAACGGATACGAACGGCAAATCGAAGCCTGCCGCCAGACTTCCAAGGCTTTGAAAGCTGTTTTAGTGGTGCTGATGCTGGTGCTCTTTTTTCTGGTCCGTCCCGTCATGAAGAAGGGCGTGTTTTGCGTTTATCTCTTCCTGATCTGGGTGGTGTTTTTTCTGGACAAGGCACAGCTCGACAGAAAAAACGATCTTCAGAAGCAGCTTTGGGATTACAGGAAAAAACAAGAGGAAACCAGACGGTATGAGGCTCAGAGGCGGAGAGAAAGAAAGGAAACGGCCAATTCTGTGGAAGAACAGCCGGAAGACTCGAAACCGCAGCCAAAGCGCTCTCCAGAACTGTTTTATCTGGTTCTCAGCGGCATGGATATTCTGTTGATCCTGTGGGCGATGATATCGGGAAACTGAAAGGAGCTTACAAAATAATTGGAATTAAATCTGAATAAACTATTGAAAACAGAGGAAAATTATAGTAAAATAAATGTTGACGATAGTGTGCCGGGCAATTGGCTTCGGCGGCTGTCGACGGTCAATTTATCTGAAAGGATGTCAGTAACATGAACTATCTGAAGAAAAAGACAGTCGAAGACATCGACGTTGCCGGCAAGAGAGTGCTGGTTCGCTTCGATTTCAACGTCCCCTTTGACGGTGAAGGAAACATCTCCGACCCCAAGCGCATTGACGAAGCGCTCAAGACGATCCGTTACCTGATCGACCACAAGGCAAAGGTCATTCTTTGCTCGCACCTGGGCCGTCCGAAGGGCGAATTCAATATGAAATATTCTCTGGCTCCGGTGGCTGCCTATCTGTCCAAGGCCCTGGGTTTTGAAGTGAAAATGGCCTCCGATGTCGTGGGCGAAAGCGCTCAGGCTATCGCTGCTTCCCTGCAGGACGGCGAAGTGGAGCTGATCGAAAACGTCCGCTTTCACAAGGAAGAGGAAAAGAACGACCCCGAGTTTTCCAAGAAGCTGGCTGCTTTGGCTGAGATCTATGTCAACGATGCATTCGGCACCGCTCACAGAGCACACGCTTCCACGGCTGGCGTGGCGGATTACCTCCCCGCTGTCTGCGGCTACCTCATCCAGAAGGAGATCACCGTCATGGGCGGCGCTCTGGAAGATCCCAAGCGTCCCTTTGTCGCTATCCTCGGCGGCGCAAAGGTTTCCGATAAGATCGGCGTCATCACCAACCTGCTCGATAAGGTGGACACCCTCATCATCGGCGGCGGCATGGCGTACACCTTCATGAAGGCGCTGGGCTATTCCACCGGCACCTCCATCTGCGAACTGGATAAAGTCGAGCTGGCCAAGGACATCATGGCAAAAGCCAAGGATAAGGGCGTGACCTTCCTCATTCCCGAAGATACCGTGGTGGGCAGAGAATATAAACCCGACACCGAGTTTATGACCGTGGATTCCGATAAGATCGAAGCCGACTGGATGGGACTGGATATCGGCCCCAAGACCAGAGAGAAATTCGCTGCAGCGCTTCAGGGCGCCGGCACCGTTGTGTGGAACGGACCGATGGGCGTTTCCGAGTGGGAGAACTTTGCAGCCGGCACCATTTCCGTTGCCAAAGCAGTAGCGGAAAGCGGCGCCATCTCCATCATCGGCGGCGGCGATTCCGCAGCGGCTGTGGAAAAACTCGGCTATGCCGACAGAATGACCCACATCTCCACCGGCGGCGGCGCGTCCCTTGAGTTCCTCGAGGGCAAGGTGCTTCCGGGCATCGCCTGCCTCAACGATAAGGACGAATAATTCAGAAGGCTCCTTGGGGGCTGACCTGCTGACAACGGGGTGGGGCTCAGCCCTGCCCCGTTATTTATTGATAAAAAGGAGAAATGACCCATGAACAAAGCACTCAGAAAGGCAGTAATTGCCGGAAACTGGAAAATGAACAAAACCCGCCCGGAAGCAAAGGCACTGATCGAGGAGCTGATCCCGATCGCAGCCAAGGCTTCCTGTGAAGTCGTCATCTGCGTACCGTTTACGAATCTCGAAACCGCTGTGGAACTGACCAAAGGCACCAATATCAAAGTCGGTGCCGAAAACGTCCATTTTGAGAAAAAGGGCGCTTTTACCGGCGAGATCTCTGCCGATATGCTCACCGAGGTCGGCGTGGAATATGTCATCATCGGCCACAGCGAAAGAAGACAGTATTTCGGTGAAACCGATGAAACCGTGAACAAGCGCACCAAGGCAGCGCTTGCCGCCGGCTTGAAACCGATCGTCTGCGTGGGCGAACTGCTCTGGGAGCGGGAATGCAATATCACTGAAGAAGTCATCGCCCGCCAGATCAAACTGGATCTGTTTGATGTCTCTGCGGAAGACGTGAAGAAGACCATTATCGCCTACGAGCCCGTCTGGGCGATCGGCACCGGCAAAACCGCCACCTCTGCTCAGGCGGAGGAAGTCTGCGGCTTTATTCGCAGCACGCTGGCAAAGCTCTACGATCAGGCGACCGCCGACGCCGTGACCATTCAGTACGGAGGCTCCATGAACCCCGGCAACGCTGCCGAGCTGCTCGCCCAGCCCGATGTAGACGGTGGTCTCATCGGCGGCGCTTCCCTGAAAGCTGCCGATTTCGGTGTGCTGCTTGAGGAAGCCAGCAAATAAGACCTTCCTTTCGGCGGCGTCTGGAAACCACAGGCGCCGCCGGAAATATGCTATTACAGAATGAAGAATCGGGGGTACCGGAATGAAAAAACCTTTAGTGCTTATGATTTTGGACGGTTTCGGCATTGGCACCAATTACGGCAACGCCATCCGCACCGCCAAGAAGCCCAATATGGAACATATCTTTTCCACCAATCCTTGGTGCCTGATCGCCGCTTCGGGCATGGACGTTGGTTTGCCTGACGGACAGATGGGCAACAGCGAAGTGGGACATACCAATATCGGCGCCGGCCGGGTGGTCTATCAGGAGCTGACCCGCATCACCAAAGCCATTAAAGAGGGCGCTGTGCTGAAAAATGAGGTTCTGGTCAAGGCCATGCAGAATGCGGCCGAAGATGGAAAAGCCCTGCATTTCATGGGCCTGCTTTCTCCCGGCGGGGTGCACAGCCACATGACGCACCTGTACGGTCTGGTGGAAATGGCCAAGAAGATGGGCGTTAAAAATGTCTACATCCACGCCTTTTTAGATGGCCGTGACGTGCCGCCCTCCAGTGCGAAGGAATATGCGGCGCAGTGTCAGGAAAAGCTGCAGGAGATCGGCCTCGGGCAGATTGCAACGGTCATGGGACGCTATTATGCGATGGACCGGGATAATAACTGGGATCGGGTAGAAAAAGCCTATGCCGCCCTGGTGTATGGGGAAGGGGTAGAGGCCGGCGACGCCGTTTCCGCCATTGGCGCCTCCTATGAGCAGGGCGTAACCGATGAATTTGTCGTTCCGGCGGTTTGTGTCAAGAATGCCGGCATTAAGAGCGGAGATTCCGTCATCTTCTATAACTTCCGTCCCGACCGTGCCCGTGAGATCACCCGCACCTTTGTGGACCCGGATTTTGCCGGGTTTGAAAGAAGAAACGGCTTTTTCCCGCTGAATTATGTGTGCATGACGCAGTACGATGCCACCATGCCCAACGTAGAGATCGCCTTCAAGCCGCAGACGCTGAAGAACACCTTTGGGGAATATATTTCCGAAAAGGGCCTCACCCAGCTTCGCATCGCCGAAACGGAAAAATATGCCCACGTCACCTTCTTCTTCAACGGCGGTGTGGAAAGCGTGAGCGAAGGGGAGGACCGCTGCCTCATCCCGTCTCCGAAGGTCGCCACTTATGACCTCCAGCCGGAAATGAGCGCCTATGAAGTAACGAAAAACGTCGTAGAGCGGCTGGAAAGCGGGAAGTATGACGTTGTCATCCTGAACTTTGCCAACTGCGATATGGTCGGTCACACCGGTGTGTTTGAAGCGGCGGTCAAAGCCGTGGAAGCCGTGGATGACTGTGTCGGTCAGGTCGTCAGAACGGTCAAGAACATGGACGGCGTGGTGCTGATCACCGCCGACCACGGCAACGCCGACAGAATGCTCGATGAAAACGGCGAGCCGTTCACCGCCCACACCACGAATCTGGTGCCCTTTGCCGTTGTCAACCATCCCTGCGAACTGCGGGACGGCGGCCGCTTAGCGGATATTGCGCCCACCATGCTCAAGCTCCTCGGGCTGCCTCAGCCGGAGGAAATGGATGGAGAGAGCATCATAAAATAAGGCTTTTCCCAACTCATGCAGGGGTATCCGGAAACGGGTATCCCTGTTTTATCGGCCGGAAGGCAAAAAGACCCCGCAGCACCAAATCCTGTCGGACAGGGAGGGCTGCGGGGTTTTTTATTCTGTTATAGTGGGCTGTGAATGCCGCTTCAGATCCACCTTTACCGGACCGTATTCATCATGAGGATATTCTGTCACCTTCACCTGATCCGAATCCTCCGACAGCTCGATTACACTGTACCGTTCCCCGAAGCCGATGGAGCCCGGATTCATAAACAGCATGGGGCCTTCCACAGATGTAAATTGTTTGTGCGTATGCCCAAACACTACCACATCGGCGGAAACCGAACGTCCCATATTGATCAGCCGCTGATAGCCCTGCTTGACCCCCAGCAAATGCCCATGCGTGACAAAAAACTTCCGTCCGCAGATCATCATTTCCTCTGTATACGGAAACGTAGCGTACCAATCGCAGTTTCCCCGCACGGCCAGATAATGTTTGTCGGGATATTCCAGACGGATGGTTTGCAAATCGCTTTCCCCGTCTCCGCAGAAAATGATTACTTCCGCATCTTTATGCTTCCGAATGGCCCTTTGCATGGCTTTTATTTCATAATGGCTGTCGGAGAAGGCAAGGATTTTCATAAAGACCCTCCAATGAAATCGTTCATAGAATCGGAGCTGCTGAATATAATGGTAGCAGAAGCCGCAGCGAACTTCAGCGAATCGGGCACGACAGGGGGGAACAACATGGACCAATCCGGTACGGAAAAGCTCTTCAGCCGTTTGTCGCCGCAGGAGCAGGAGCGGGTCCGGGCTATTTTAGCCGATAAAGACCAGACCGCCCGCATTCTGCAGACTCCGCAGGCGCAGGCCCTGATGAAAAAACTCATGGGAGAAACCAAAAATGAATGACTATTCGGAAGCATTGGACCGGATCCTTAGCGACCCGGCCGCTATGGAACAAATCAAGGCGCTGGGCAGTATGCTGATGTCTTCTCCGGAGCCGGCTCCACCTCCGTCTGCGCCGCCGATGGCGCCGGTCGCCGTGTCCTCCGCAGGCGCTGAGGGCGCAGCAAATTGGTCCGGCGGAGGGGACCTTATGCAAACGGTCATAAAAATGGCGCCGCTGCTGGGACGGTTTCAGGAGGAAAACGACAGCACCCGGCTGCTTTTCGCCCTGCGGCCTTTTCTGAGTCCGGTTCGTCAGGAGCGTCTGGACCGGGCGGTGCGGATGCTTCGGCTGTTTCGGCTGCTGCCGGCTCTCAGGGAGATGGGCGGCAGTTTGTTTTGAAGTAATAGGGAAGGGGGGCGTTATGTATGGGACAGGAAGAAATCGAACAGATGGTGCGGGAAGCACAGACCCGCATGAAAGAAATGCATTCCCGTGCCCAGAAACCGGCCCCTGCAGCCCCCGAAGCGCCGAAAGACCCGTCGCCCCCTTCCCAGCCGGAGGCCCCTTCCCACCCGGAGGACCCTTCCCAGCCGGTGCAGGCAGAAAAGGAGGAATCTCCGAAAGGATGGGCGCAGTGGCTGACAGGGGATTCGGATAAAACCATTATTTTGGCGCTGCTGCTGTTGCTGATGGAAGACGAACAGGACAGCGGCTTGCTGCTGGCGCTTTTGTATCTGCTGATGTAACGCCAGCGTGACGCGCCCAGCGGAAGTGCCCTTGGGGTGCTGGACCCATGTTTTTCAAGCGCAGCTCTTCTGCCAAAGTTCTGCAAAAGATCCCAGAATTATTTTACACCAACGTAACGCAGCCCCGAAAAACCGGTTATCGCACCTGTCCGTCGCCTTCCACGATGAACTTCATCGAAGTCAGCTCCTGCAGGCCCATCGGGCCTCTGGCGTGGAGCTTCTGCGTGGAAATGCCGATCTCAGCGCCCAGACCGAACACACCGCCATCGGTAAAGCGGGTGGAAGCGTTGACATAAACGGCCGCTGCGTCCACTTCGGCTGTAAAGCGGTTGGCAGCGCGATAATCGTTGGTGATGATGGCTTCGCTGTGTCCGCTCGAATAGCGGGTAATATGGGCGATGGCTTCGTCAAGGCTGTCCACCACTTTGACGGCTAAGATATAATCGCCGTACTCCGTTTCCCAATCGGACTGCGCTGCCGGGACAACTCCGTCGCCGAGAATGGCCCGGGTGCGCTCGCAGCCTCTGAGTTCCACCTGTTTCTCATCAAGGCGTTCCTTGATTTTTGCTAATGCTTCTTCTGCCACTGCCTGATGCACGAGAATGGTTTCAATGGCGTTGCACACAGAGGGACGGGAGGTTTTGGCGTTAAAGATGATGTTGGCAGCCATATCCAGATCAGCCGCAGCATCGACATAGACATGGCAGTTTCCGGCGCCGGTTTCGATCACCGGCACTTTTGCATTTTCCACCACCGCCCGAATCAGCCCCTTGCCGCCCCGGGGGATCAGCACGTCGAGGTATTCTGTCAGCCCCATCAATTCAATGGAAGACTGGCGGGTCGTATCTTCTACCAATTGAATGGCATTCTTGTCCAGTCCCACGCTTTCCACCGCTTCCCGCATGATAGATGCGATGCAGGTATTGGAATGGATCGCTTCCTTGCCGCCCCGCAGGATGACGGCGTTGCCGCTTTTCAGGCACAGCACAGCGGCATCGGCGGTTACATTCGGACGGCTTTCAAAAATGATCCCGATCACGCCGATCGGCACCCGCACTTTGGTGATCTTGAGTCCGTTGGGGCGGGTCCCGCCGGAAATCACGGTGCCGATGGGATCCGGCAGGGCCGCCACTTCCAGCACGCCGTCGGCGATCCCCTTAATGCGGGCCTCATTCAGCATCAGCCGGTCGATCAAAGCGGAAGAAAGACCGTTTTTCTTTCCGTTTTCCAAATCGACCCGGTTTGCTTCTATGATCTCCTGCATCCGTGCCATGAAAGCGGCCGCAATCGCTTCCAGCGCTTTGTTTTTCTTTTCTCCGGCGGTAGCCAGCATCCGTGCGGCTATTTTTGCCTTTGCACCCATTTCTTCCATCATTGTCATGGTTCAGACCTCCGTTTGTTTGTGATTTGTTTGTATGGCAGGATCCTGATTGTCAGAAACAAGCAGAAACGCTCTGTCAGATGGTTCCTTCCATTGCCGTAAAAAGGGTTCCGATTTCTTTTCCCTGAAGGAGTTTGTAAATATGGGAAGGGTCCGCACCGCTCATGACGCAGGTATGGATCCCGGCGCCCGTGGCGGCGGCGGCAGCCGTGATTTTGGTGGACATTCCTCCGGTTCCCCGGTTGGAGCCGGAGCCGCCTGCCATTTCCCGGATGCGGTCATCAATATGCGTTACCACCGGGAGCTTCACGGCATCGGGATTTTTGCGGGGATCCTTATCGTACAGCCCGTCGATATCGGTCAGGATGATCAGCAGGTCCGCCCCCACTAAATCCGCCACGATAGCGGAGAGGTTGTCATTATCCCCGAAATTCGGCCCGACCAGCTCGTCGATTGCCACGGTATCATTTTCATTGACGATCGGGATGATCCCCATTTCTATCAGGGTTTGAAAAGTGTTGATGACATTCTGGCGGGAATGTTCGCTGGTAATATTTTCTCTTGTCAGCAGCACCTGAGCAACCGAATTATTGTATTCCCCGAAAAACTTATCATAGAGGAACATCAGCTCGCATTGTCCCACAGCGGCGAGCGCCTGTTTATAGCGGGTCTCCTTTGGCCGTTCGGAGAGCTTAAGTTTTCCCACGCCTACGCCGATAGCACCGGAGGTGACTAAAATGATCTGTTTCCCGCTGTTGTGCAGGTCACTGAGGACCTTGCAGAGTTTTTCCATATTCCGCAGGTTGACTTTGCCGTTTTCATATGTCAAAGTAGAGGTCCCCACCTTGACTACGATGCGTCTTGAGCGCAATTCTTCCATACATCATTCTCCCATTTTCTTTTTTCGTCCGATTGTTATCTAAAACAAACGGGCTGTTTTCCTATGTAATCATACACCATTTTTCCCCGCAGGTCAAGGCAGACCCGGGTCTGGGGGAGTGCCCCCAGGCCCCCCTTCCTAAAAACTGGCGGTTGAAAAAAAGAAAGAACCAGTTAAAAGTCTTGCAAAGGAGGGAAAAGTTTCGGTCCAGCCTTTTCAAAGGCTGGCAGAGTCCAGAGACGGAGTCTCTGGTCGCACT
>CACYCG010000028.1 GCA_902772855.1 uncultured Ruminococcus sp. | reverse complement strand
TCTGCTTCGGGCTGGCGGTCTTTCAGGAATACCTGTGCGACAAACTGGAATTTTGTCGGGTGATCCATCTTAACAGCATAGTTTTTGTCATTGAGCATTGACTGAACATCAGATGGTCTCACTTTTTCCCAATTCCACTGTGCTGCATCTATCACATATCCAAAAATAGCTAATTGATGCAGCTTTTCACATTCACTAAACGCACTATCTCCTATACTCGTCACGCTGTCGGGGATGGTGACGGAGGTAAGGCTTGTGCAACCTTCAAACGCACTTTCTCCTATACTCATCACGTTGTCGGGGATGTTGGCGGAGGTAAGGTTTGAGCAATGCCAAAACGCCTCATATCCTATACTCGTCACGCTGTCGGGGATGGTGACGGCCGTCAGGCTTGCGCAGAAGAAAAACGCCCCCTTTCCGATACTCGTCACGCTGTTGCCGATGGTGACGGCCGTCAGGCTTTTGCATCCGGAAAACGCCCGCTCTCCGATACTCGTCACGCTGTCGGGGATGGTGACGGCGGTAAGGCTTTCGCACCCCCAAAACGCCTCCTCTCCGATACTCGTCACGCTGTCGGGGATAACAACCTCCGTCACACCCCATTCCTTCTTGTACTTTATGAGCTCACCCAATTTCTTCTTGTACTTTGTGAGCACACTGTTTTCAATCTTAAATCCCATGAGAATCCGCTTCCTTTCTTTGTACAGTTGTTTTCCCGGGAACGTGCCGGACGGCTCTTTCAAAACTTAAAGCCCCTCATCGGGTCCATATCCGGGAAATGGTCGTTTTTATAATTCATCAGCAGGACCTGTATCTGCAAGTCCCCGCCGTTTTGGGTGTGGCTGATCGCATGGTCGATGAACGAAAGAATGTTCTCTTTGGTTACAAACTTCCCGGAAAACAGCAGCCCCCTGACGGTGCCGTAATCGTTGATGCCGATGAAATACGGCAGGATCTGCGAGATGTTTTTCTTTATGTAGGCCTGTGCTTCGGGCTGGCTGTCTTTCAGAAAGACTTGGGCTACGAACTGATATTTTATCGGACGGTCCATTTTGACAGCATAGTCTTTGCGTTTGAGCATGGATACTATATCCGATGGCTGCACCTTTTTCCAATTCCATTGTGTGGCATCGATCGTATAGCCGAACATACGCAGCTTTTTTAAGTTTGCACAGCCGAGAAACGTCTCCCAGCCGATATTCGTCACACGGTCGGGGATGGTGACGGCGGTCAGGTTTTTGTTGTTTTCAAACGCCGCCGTTTCGATACGGGTCACGCTGTCGGGAAGGGTAATCTCTCTTTCCACTCCAAAATACCCGTAAAGGACACCTCTGATGACAACAAATCCTCTTTGGTCACTCAGGCCGCTGCACCCGCTAAAGGCTTCTTCTCCGATGTGGGTCACGCTGGAGGGGATGGTGAGGGAAGAAAGGCTGGTGCATCCGTAAAAGGCGCTTTCCCCGATTTCGGTCACGCTGGCGGGAATGGTGATGGCGGGAAGAGTTTTGCACCACGCAAACGCAGCCTCCCCGATACTGGTCACGCTGCCGGGAATCGTGACGGCGGTCAGGCTTGAACACCCATAAAACGCCCACTTTCCGATACTCGTCACGCTGTCGGGGATGACAGCCTCCGTCACACCCGGTTCTTCCTTGTATTTTTTCAGTACGCCGTTTTCAATCTCAAATCCCATGCTTTCTCCTCCTTGAATGTTCCGTAACGGCTGTCAGCAAAAAGCCGCCGCTGCAAATGGTATATAAATGGACGGGGTGCCCACGGACCTGTATGCTCCAAGATACTGCTTTCGTATATGTAATTTCCCTCAGAATTATATCACACGCAAACAAAAAACATAGCTTTGCTCAAACAAGCGGGGCTTCAGGTATAGTGATAGCCGCATACTCAAAAACCCCCTCCGCAGCGGGAGGGGGTTTGAATGGGCGATAGGATAGAAAATCAACCCTTGACAGCACCGGCGGCAACACCCTTGATGATGTACTTCTGGCAAGCCAGATAGAAGATGATAACAGGGATGATGCTCAGAAGGATCAGCGCCATGCTGGCACCGAGGTCTACTACGCCGTAGCTTCCTTTCAAGAACTGGATGTGGATCGGGATCGTGCGGTATTCGTTTCTGTCCAGTACGAGGTAGGGGAGGAGGTAGTCATTCCAGATCCACATGAGCTCCAGAATACCAACGGAGATCATGGTGGGCCGGAGCATGGGGAATACCACGAAGAAGAAGATCCGCAGCGGGCCGCAGCCGTCGATGGCAGCGGCTTCTTCAATTTCCAGAGGAATGGATTTGACGAAGCCCACGAACATGAACGTGGCCAGTCCGGCACCGAATCCGAGGTAAACGATCGGGATCGTCCACGGGGTATTCAGGTGAAGGGTGGTGGCGGTGTGGGACAGGGTGAACATGACCATCTGGAAGGGAACTACCATGGAGAACACGCAGAGATAATAAATCGTTTTGCACAAAATGGAATTGACTCTGTCGATATACCAGGCGGCCATTGAGGTGCAGATGAGGATGAGAGCCGTGGAAATAACGGTGATCACAACACTGTACAGCACACAGCGCCAGAAGGGATAATCACCAAAGGTCATGCCTTTGATAAAGTTGTCCAGGCCCTTCCACATTTCACCGAACGGCAGGTCAAAGGTGTTGGTTTTGACGTAGGTGTTCTCTTTGAATGAATTGATGACAACAGCTAAAACCGGCAGAACGTATACGATGGAAATGATCGACAGCACCACGGTCAGAGCCGTGTAGTTCTTGCGGCGGGATTTTTTGTTGAGGCCGCTCATCAGTTTCGGGTCCAGAGCGGGAGCCTGAGTGACGTTTTTCGCCATTACTGCTGCACCTCCCTCTTACGGGTGAAGCTCAATTGTGCAAGGCTGAGGCCGGCAACCAGGATAAAGAACATGACCGCCTTGGCCTGTGCGGTGCCTCGAGCTGCGGTATTTGAGCCGTAGAACGTGTTATAAATGTTCAGAGCGAGCATTTCTGTTTGTTTTACAGGTTCTAAGTCGATCATATCAATGGGCTTACCTTCGGTGAGAGCGAGGTTCTGATCGAAGAGCTTGAAGCCGTTGGTCAGAGACAGGAACGTACAAATGGTGATGGAAGGCATTACGTTGGGGATAATGACTCTGAACAGGGACTGCCATCTGTTGGCGCCGTCGATCTCGGCCGCTTCGAGAAGGTCGTCGGGAATGGCGTTCAGGCCGGCGATGTAAATGATCATCATGTAGCCGATCTGCTGCCAGGCGATCAGAATAATAAGGCCCCAGAAGCCCCAGTCTTTGTTTTCCAAGATGGATGTACCAAAACGGGACAGGATGCCATCGAAGATCATGGACCAGATATAACCGAGCACGATGCCGCCGATGAGGTTCGGCATGAAGAACACGGTACGGAAAATGCTGCTGCCCTTGATCTCACGGGTGAGCGCTAAGGCCACGGCAAACGCCAGCACATTGATGATGACCAGGCTTACGATGGCAAACAAGGCCGTGTACCAGAAAGAACGCATGAAGCTGGCGTCCTCAAAGGCTTTCGGATAGTTGCTGAAGCCGACAAATTCGGCATCGCTGACGGTCCGGAATTTACAGAAGGAAAGGTAAATGCCCTGAATAAAGGGCCATACGAAGCCAATGATGAAGGCGGCCGTCATCGGGCCCATGAACAGCGGGAACCACTTTCTCATGGGGCGTGTCAGCGCATTGTTGTGCGCCCGGTTCGGCAGCTTTTTCGGCTTGGGTTGGGAAGTATTGGTCAAGGAAATCATCTCCTTTGCATTGGATACAGTAGGAAAGGGACGGGCTTATCGCCCGCCCCTTCCTTGTAGGCATTCAAATAATCAAATTGTCAGCCGAAATATTAGCCCTTAGCTTTCTTAGCCTGAGTAGCCCAGCCGTCTACGAAAGCAGCCTTAACGCCTTCCCAGTTAGCATCGGTCTGATCGCCGTTGTACTTGTTCAGAGCGGAAACCAGAGCGGCACGATACTCATCAACATTGGGCTGGAAGTTGG
This sequence comes from uncultured Ruminococcus sp., assembly GCA_902772855.1. Lineage (GTDB taxonomy): Bacteria > Bacillota > Clostridia > Oscillospirales > Acutalibacteraceae > UBA1213. The sequence continues at coordinate 6,188 of CACYCG010000028.1, read as the reverse complement.
TGGCCCAATCCATGACGTAGTTGCCGGCAGCAGCATATTCGTCAGCGTTGGCAAGGAACTGGTTGGTGGACTTGGTAGCATTCTTGTAGGGCATTACGCCGAATGCATCCACGAGGATGTCGGAAGCTTCTTTCTCGGTGACACACCAATACATGAAGTCCAGAGTAGCCTGACGGTTAGCTTCGGAAGCCTTGGCATTAACAGCCCAGCAGTTTTCAGTACCGCAGTTGAGGCCGGCTTTTTCTTCGCCAGCAACGCCGCAGTAGTAGGGGATCATCTTAGCGTTCGGAACAGAAGATTTGTAATCGCTGTCGCCGCCCCATGTCCAGGAACCCTGAACGGTGAAAGCAGCCTTGCCGCTCTTGAACTGGTTGTCAGCGTCATGTCCGCCGGTAGCCAGCTCGGAGGGCTTGGAAATGCTGTTCTGGGTGCAGAGGTCATAGAGGTTCTTGAAGTTCGGCAGATATTTGCCGGTGATGGTATCCGGGCAGGAAGTCCAGGTGGAACCGGATTCCTTCTCCTCGTAGTAGTACTCGAGGTTAGCCATATGGCCGGTGAATCTCCAGGAAGAAGAGCCGTCCATATCGCAGGAGGTGAAGGCGTCAAATCCGAGATCGCCAGCCTTGGCGTGGATGCCTTCCACAACGGTCTTCAGGGAAGCGAAGTCCTTGATGTCTTCTACTTTGTAGCCGGCCTTGGTGACCAGATCGGGGTTGACGATGATGCCGTAGCACTCGAAGCAGTAGCCGATGGAAGCAACCTTATCCCCATTGTAAAGGGTGTAGGCGTCGGTGTTCAGCTCTTTGTAGATAGCGGTATCCTTCAGGTCGTAAGCATAGTCGCCCCACTGTTTTACTTTATCGGCAGAACCGATCACGAACAGGGTCGGAGCAGCGTCGCCCTTATCCATTTCAGCGGACAGAGTCTCTTCATACTTGCCGGAAGCTGCGGTCACAACTTTGACCTCAACGCCCTTCTTCTCCTTGTAGAGCTTTGCTACTTTCTGGAGAGCATCGTTAGCCTCGGGCTTGAAGTTCAGCCAGTACACGGAACCGCCCGCTGCGGTGCCGCCGCCGCCGCCGCCACCAGTGGTGGTGGTGCCACCGTTGTTACAGCCTGCCAGAGCAGCCGCAGACAGAAGGCCCGCCATGCAAGCAGCAAGGACTCTTTTTTGCATTTTCATTTTGCATACAACTCCTTTTAATAAAAATTACAGATTTACTCCGGGGGCCCATCCTTCCGACCTTGCCCGGAAATCCTGTACACATCATAACATCATTTTCAAAATTTATCAATAGTTTTTTTGTGTTTTTTCTAAAATCTTTCTAACATTTCCATCTATTTTGTCATTCTGCTGCCCCAATAATTGGAAAAACAGGCAATCGTTTTCGACAATATTCCGAAAAAGAAAGACGGTCCGGAGGAACCGAACCGTCTGAGGGAGTGGATACAGGCTGCAAACTGTCCGACAGGGGAGAGCAAAGGGACGAGCTTTTCCGGTCCCTCCGTCGGAAAGGATTGGGTGGTTCGCTCTGTTTGCGGGAATCATCTTTTGACAGCTTTGGCGTGCGTTGCCCAGCCGTCTACAAAAGCAGTCTGAACGCCTTTCCAGTTCGCATCGGTCTGGTTGGCGTTGTATTTGTTCAAAGCGGCAACAAGATCTTCCCGATATTTGTCAATGTCGGGCTGGTAAGAGGTCGCCCAATCCATGACATAATGCCCGGAGGAAATATAATCATCGGCATTGGCGAGGAATCGGTTGGCGGGTTTGGCAGCTCGCTTGTAGGGCAGAACGCCGAAGGCATCCACCATCATCCGGGAAGCGTCCGGATCGGTCACGCACCAGTACATAAAGTCCAGAGTAGCCTTCCGGTCGGCCGGAGAGGCCTTTGCATTGACCGCCCAGCATTCGGAAGTGCCGCAGTTAAGACCGGCTTTTTCTTCTCCGTCTACGCCGCAGTAATAGGGGATCATCTTCGCATTCGGAACCTTGCTTTTGTAATCGTAGTAGCCGTCCCATTCCCAGGAACCCTGAATGGTGAAGGCCGCTTTCTCTTCTGCAAACTGAGCGTCAGCGTCATGCCCGCCGACAGCCAGCTCGGAGGGCTTGGAAAGGCTGTTCCGGGTGCAGAGATCATAGAGGTTCTTGAAGTTCGGCAGATAGTTTCCGGTAATGGAATCGGGCGTTTTCATCCAGCGGCTGCCGCTGTCCCGTTCCTCATAGAAGTATTCAAGGTTCGTCATATGACCGGTAAACTTCCAGGAAGAAGAGTCGTCCATATCGCAGGAGGTGAAAGCGTCAAAGCCGAGGTCGGACGCTTTGGCATGAATGCCTTCCACAACCGTTTTCAGGGAGGAAAAGTTTTTGATGTCCTCCGGGTCGTAGCCTGCCTTTGCCACCAGATCGGGGTTCATGATGATGCCGTAGCATTCATAGCGGTAGCCGATGGAAGCCGCTTTATCTCCGATGTAGACGGTAAATGCGTCGGAGTTCAATTCCCGGAAGACGTCTGTGTCTTTCAGATCGAGTGCGTACTCTCCCCAAACATCTGCGTCCATACTGCTTATATAATTGTTTGCGGGACCAAGGATAAACAGGGTGGGAGCCTCACTCTTTGCCATTTCGACGGAAAGAGTTTCTTCATACATACCGGAAGCGGAAGATACGACTTTTACCGTCACGCCCGTCCTGTCCGTGTAGAGCTTGGCCAGTTCCTGAAGGATATCATCGGCCAGGGGGTCGTAGTTCAGCCAGTACACTTTTCCTCCCGAAAGCTCTTCGGAGGAAGATTCTTTTTTGGAGGATTCCTCAGTGGAAGATTCCCTTTTGGAGGATTCCTCAGCAGAAGAGTCCGTGGATTCCGATTTGCTTTCTGTTTCACTTTTTTTGGAGCTTTCTTTTTTGCTCTCCGATCTGGATTCGCTTCTGCTCTCCGTTTTCGGTTCGACAATGGGGCCGGTGGAGGACGAATTTCCTCCGCAGGCGGCTGCGGAACACATCAGCAGGGCGCTCATCAGAAGGGCCAGCATTTGTTTTTGTTTTTTCATAACAGATTCTTCTTTCTTGTGTAACTATTCCAGCAGCATTACATCAGCGCATAAGCATGACCGGGGGACAATCAGTAAGACCGGTAGGGTTCACGGTCATACCGGTGGCTGATGGCGAAGGAGTCGGCAAAGGAGCCTGCTTGAGCGCTGATGGTGACATATGTCCCGGCAAAGGCGCCGTCGTGGATCTCGGTAACGCTCGGGGGGATCCGGACTTTTGCACGAGAATCAATATGGGAAAAAGCTCCCTTGTGAATGGCTTTTTCTTCTCTGCCCCCATCAAGGATCATCACATCCTGAAGATGGCAGCATTCTGCAAAGGCATACTCATAAATGCTGTGCACGTTCCCGGGAATGGTGACGGAGGTCAGGCTTCGGCAGCCGTAAAACGTCCGGTTGCCAATGCAGTACAAATCGTCCTGAAACTGGACGTCGGACAGAGCCGTGCAGCCTTCAAAGACGCTGTCGTCGATCCCGGTCACCTGTCCTTTGATCGCAAAGCTCTTCAGACCGGTGCAGCCGTAGAACGTTTCGTTTTCGATACAAGCCATTTTGGCGGTTATCGTGACTTTTTCCAGGCTGGAACAGCGGTAGAACGCTCTTTTTCCGATAGTCGTGAGCGATTTCGGAAAGTTGATGTTGGTCAGGGAGGTGCAGCATTCAAAAGCACTTTTCCCAACGGAATACAAGCCACAGGGGAGCTGGACCTCTTCGAGATTTTCACATCGTGAAAAGGCCCCATCGCTGATCCATCTGCACCCTTCCGGCAGAACGATGCGCCGGAGGCTTTTGCAGCCGGCAAAAGCATTTTTTCCGATGGAGGCCTCGCAGCCTTTTTCAAAAATGACCTCCGAAAGATTTTCGCAGCCTCGGAAGGCATCTTCGTCAATGCTGGAAATGTTCTTCGGGATCGTGACGCAGGCAAGAGTTTTGTTAAAGGAAAAGGCTCCCCGGCCGAGGTCGGTGAACCCGCTCGGCAGAATGACCTTGCTGTCGTTTCCGATATATCTCAGAATGATCGTGCTGCCGAAAAATCCCTTTTTGTATTGGAACTGGGACATCGGCGTAAAGGCGGGGGCCGTCTGGGAAGCGGGCGGAGAAGAAACGGCACCCTGCGGGAGATGCTGCAGGCTGGTGCAGCCGACAAAGGCCAGGGGGTCTATCCGGGACAAAGGGGGATAGGTGATCTCCCGCAGATGGGTGCAGCCCGCAAAGGCGTTTTTTTGAATGACGATGCTTTCTCCCTGCACCTCGACCTGTTCGAGATTCGTGCAGCCGGAGAAGGTGTTTTCCGTAATGACCCGGACGTTTTTCGGAATGACGATGGATTTCAGGATTCGGTTCCCTTGAAAGGCGCCCGGAGTGAACCCCGTAATGCCGGGAGGGAGAACCACCTGCTGAAAGATCCCCTTGTAGCCGGTGATGAGCAATCCGGTGGGCGTTTCCATATAGGTGAAAAAGGACAGGGGCGTAAACTTCCGGGCAGGGGATGCCGCCATAGCAGGACTTTCCGCAGCGGGAGAGGGCGGCTTTATGGAATCATAGGATTGGTAAGCCCCATATCCGTTTTTATCTTTAACGGGTGTCCACGCAGCAGGGGAGGCCGCCGGAGCGGGAGTGGCTGCCAAAGCGGAGGGGAGGATCCGGCAGGAAATGGAATTTTCTTTGGCATACTGCTGCGCCCTGCTTCCTTCGGAGCACCGAATGGTCAGCAGAGGGGAGCCGTAAAAGGCCATGACGCCGATGCTCGTCACACTGTCCGGGATGGTGATGGAGGCAAGGCTGCTGCATTCCCGGAACGCCCCATCGCAGATGCTGCCAACGCCCTGTGCAAGGGAAACGGACGCAAGGCTTATACAATGCCAGAAGGCTGTCTTTCCGATTTTCCGGACGCTGCCCGGGACAGAGAGGCTCTTCAGCTTCGTGCAGCCTGAAAAGGCCCCCTCTCCCAAACGGACCACGCTGTCAGGGATGACAACGCTTTGGATGTCGCAGCCGCCGAAAGCATAATCGCCGATGACCGAAACGCCTGCCGGAATGATCACGTCTGCTTCTTTTCCTCTATAATAGTTGATGAGAATGCCGTCCCCCGTTTCCATCCATTGGAAGGTTTCGGGAATGGCCGCTGTATTCATAGGAAGTCCTCCTTTTTGCGTTCGGGGTTATTCTTCTGTGCCTTCGTCCTCATCCGGCGTATCTTCATCCTGCAGCTCCTCTTCGGGGGCATCCGGTTCGGAGAGTCCCTCGTCCTCTCCGGACAGGCCGGCTTCGGGATCGTCCTCCGGTTCGGGGGCGTCTTCGCTTTCCATGCTGTCTTCGGGTTCTTCGGCGGGAGCGGATTCTTCATCGAGGACCTTTACGTTTTCCGGCTTGACGGAGATCACTTCCACACCGTACTCGTTCAGCGCCACCACGCCCAGCACTTCGATCCTGGCGCCATCGGCGGGGTACTGTTCCACCTTGTCCCAGCCTTCTACGGTATAGGTGCGGCCGAAGCTCTCTCCGGCTTCTTCGTTTTTCTCCATGATCGAACAGCTAAACATTCCGGCGGCATTCAGCCCGGTCACTTTCACCACCTTGCCGACATAGCTGCTGATGTTGTTGTTGAAGGACCGTATGGCGTCATAATCCCCGAAAGCGATCTCAATGTCGATGCGGCTCAGGTCCGCTTCTGCGGGTTTGCTTTCGGAAGGCTCAGCGCTTTCCCTGCCGGTTTCAGAGGCGGTGCTTTCCTCTTTTTTGCTGTCTTCAGAGGAGGCGCTGCTCTTTTCGTTTTTCTGAGAGGCGGCGGAAGAAGCCGGGGCAGAGGATTCACTCTTTCCTCCCGAGGTGCACGCCGCCGCAGAGCAGGCTATCACAGCGGCCATCAGCAGGACAAGCCATTTTTGATTTCTTTTCATGATAACAATCTCCTTTCATCGTATCGCACAGACAAAACATTTTTTTTCAGCAAAAACACTGAATATAGTGCAAGTATACCACGTTCTCTTCCAAAAATCAATTGCATTCAAAAGGAAAATATGGTATACTAAACGAAATACATTCAACAATGTAGGTTTTTCTATGCCAACGTGGTTAAAAGATGCAGTTTTTTATGAAATCTACCCGCAGACCTACTGCGACAGCAACAAAGATGGGAT
>CACYCG010000027.1 GCA_902772855.1 uncultured Ruminococcus sp. | reverse complement strand
CACAGCGCCAAGGGGCTGGAGTTTAATCATGTGTTTATTCCCGGCATGGATGAATCCACCTTTCCGAGCTATATGGCGCTGATGAGCAGCGAGGAAATGGAGGAGGAACGGCGGCTGGCGTATGTGGGCATTACCCGCGCCAAGCGGGACCTGACCCTGATCACCGCCCGTGTGCGGACCCTCTTCGGAAAAACCAATTACAATAAACCTTCCCGCTTTCTCTCGGAACTGCCGGCGGGATTGGTGGAAGAACGCTCGGCGGAAGTGCCTGTTATGAGATCGTTTTCCGCTTCTCCCGCCCCCGCTCCTGCCCAGCGTTTCATCCCGTTCCACCAGACAGAAACGCCCGCCCCGACCGGACAGGTTTTTTCGGTGGGAATGCGGATTTCTCACAAGATCTTCGGGGAGGGCACGGTGCTTTCCGTCCGTCCTATGGGCAGCGACACCCTGCTGGAAATCGCTTTCGATGTACAGGGGACCAAACGCATTATGGCAAATTATTCTAAACTGACCATTCTCTGAGAGTGAAAACCCGCTGGACAGCAGTGATTCCCCCTTCTGGTGAGGAAGAGGGAATCGTCTGGATCCTGTCTAAAAGACAGATGGTTCGCTGTTTCCGGCCTTACTTGTAAGAAAAGGAGATCGTCCTATGCCTGCCATTGTTTCGCATTACCTGCTGGCGGATTCGGTGCTGACGCAGATCCAAAAGGAATTTCCGTCCATCCATCTCCACCGGGACAGCTTCATCTGGGGCGCCAGCGGGCCGGATCTGTTTTTTGCCCACCGGGCCCTCCCCTGGGAGGGAGAAAGCCTCGCCACGATGTCCTATATTTTTCATCAGGGAGATGCCGACTGGATCCTCCGCTTTTTCGTGCAAAGCGCTTTGTCCCGGGGGGACGCCTGTGCGCTGAGCTATGCGTTCGGCTTTGCTTCCCACCTGTTTTTCGATGCCGCCGCTCACCCCTACATCATTCAATATGCCGAAGAAAAAGCAAAGGGGGAAACCCTTTCTTCCAACTGGATCAACCGCTTCAGCCCGATTGGAAAGATCCGCCTGAGCTCCGTCTATCATAATCACATCGAAGCCTGTCTGGACACCCTCTATCTGCTGAAGGAAAAGCACATCCCCATCCACGCCTTTTCTCTCGGGAAGACCTGCCCGAAAAACCGGGAGACCTTTGACGCCGTTTCCGTTGCGCTGGCAGAGATCTGCAGCGCCTGGGAGGATACGCCGGAAGTGCAGCCTTCGGAGATCCGCCGGGCCATGCGGGATTGGCGTCGGGCCGTTCTTCTGCTGAGAGACCCGCTTTCCCTGAGGCACCAGCTGTTTCAGCAGGCCGAAACAGCCCTGCGTCTGCCGCCGCTGGTCTCCGTGTTTTTCCGCACCGTTTCATTTGACCCCTCCCCCGATTATGCCAACCTGCAGCACCGGGAATGGATCTCCCCGACCGATCAGTCCGTCCACCGGGAGAGCTTCTTTGAGCTGGTCGAGCAGGCCCGGGAGCAGACCATAGCGTTTATGCGGCCCGTTCTGCGGGAGCTTCTCCCTAAACTGCCCGAAAAGGTCAGTACAGACCTTGTACTGACACTTCCCCGGAATTGATCTCCCGCTCTTTTCCATCCGCACAGCGCACCACGACATTCCCCTCCGGGGTGATGTCCACCGCTGTGCCGGTGAGCGTCTCTTTTCCCCGCTGCACCGACACTTCCCGTCCCAGTGTGGCGCACAGGCTTTTGAAAGCGTTCATATCGTCCACTGAAAGGCTGATCAGGTACCGCTCCATGACTTCATCGAGCTTTTGCAGCACAGAGAGCAAAAAATCATTCCGATCCCACCGCCGCCCCGTTTCCAAGCGAAGCGAGGTGGCTTTTTGCTGCACGTCTTCCGGGAAACGCTCCTGATTGACGTTGATCCCGATCCCCACCACCACATAGTCGAGCCGGTCGCTCTGGGCGGTCATTTCCGTCAGGATGCCGCAGAGCTTCCTGCGCCCGATGATGACGTCATTGGGCCATTTGATGCGGGCATCCAGCCCGGTATACTCCCGCACGGCGCAGCAGACCCCAAAGCCCGCCGCCAGCGTGATAGAGGCGATAGACCCCGGCGGAAGGTCCGGGCGGAGCAGAAAACTGAAATAGACCCCATCGCCCCGCCGGCTTGCCCATTTTCGGCCAAAGCGCCCTTTGCCGCCGGTTTGTTCCTCGGCGGTAATCAGAAGGCCCGCCGGCTCCCCGGCCGCCGCTCTGCGCTTGAGAGCTTCATTGGTGGAATCCACCTGGTCCGCCACTTCCACGGCCGTTCCCACGAACCGCCGGGACCCTCTTTGCAGCCACTCAGCAGACAGCCGGTCGGGCTTTTGCAGCAGCCGGTAGCCTTTATTGGTGACGGAATCGATCCGGTACCCCTCCTGACGCAGGGCGGAGATATGTTTCCACACAGCCGTGCGGCTGACGTTCAGGCGCCGGCTGAGTTCCTCTCCGGAAAGATAGTCATCGCTTTCGCACAGCATCTGCAGGATCTGTTGTTTCATACACCCTCCTCCCCTTCCGGGAGCAGTCCCTCCTGCCGCAGCAGGTCCCGCAGGCTTCCGGTGAGGGCCTCCACCGCCTGCATCACCGGCTCTTCTTCCCCGGTGGGAACGGCTCTGATCACCGCCATCACCCGTTCCTCCCAATCAGCCGGGCACAGCGGGCAGTCCCGGCGGCACAGCAGCAGCAGCTTTTTTTCGCCGGGGTGAAGCTGGCGGTTGAGCGCAAACAGCAGATCAAAGCTGGAAGAAAGCAGCCCGGTCACACGGTGCTGAAGGCTGACCACGTCGCCCCGTTTAGCAGCGGTGCGGATCTGCGCCGAATAAGAAACCATGCTGCCGGCGATCAGGTGCCAGCTTCTCTGCACGATCACCCGGCGCAGCTCGTCGGAATACTCCCCCGGCAGGCTGTTCCTCAGTTCGGTGAAAGCGCCGTTTCTTTCCCACAAGATCTCCCCGTGCAGGATATTATGCCAAAAGCAGGTGGAATACCCCGCCGACTGATGCGGGTATTTCTGCAGGCGGGACAGATACCCTTTCAGCCGTTCGATATTCCGATAGATAATATCCACTTTTTCGCCGTTTTTCAGCAGCAGGTTGTCCTCATATTCCCAGTAATCGTTTCCGTATTCCCCTTTTTCCACCAAGGGAGCCAACAGCTCCCGGCGGGATTCCGGAATCGGCTGACTGCAGTACACATACAGATCCGTATCCGAAAAAGCATCCTCATTTCCCGCTCCCCGGGAACCGCCCATCACTACCGCCGCAATTTCGGTCAGCGGCTTCAGGGCTTCTGCCAATTGTCTGATCATAGGATAGTCCTCCTTGTTGCGTTTAATAAATACGGCAGCAGCATACGTTGCCGCATACTGCCGCCGCTTAGGTTCTGTTATCGGTGAGCACCCGCTGTTTTGTTTTTTCCGACCCGGCGAAGCGCCACCGCCAATGCTTTGGTCACGGCGGTTCCGATGACAAAACACACCACCGCTTCGATCACAGCCTGCGCTCCCACCATGGAAACAAAAAACACAAATACGTCGCCGGCCGCCTTATCCGAAACGCCGACAAAGGTTTTGGCAAAATCCGCTCCCAATCCGGACACATCGGCATTCTGTGCGGCGATGATCTTCAATTCCGCAAACAGCGCCGACATGAACAGCAAGGTATTCAGCAGCGGAACGGACAAAGCCGCAGCCGCATACACGAACAGTTCGTTTTCCTTGGCTCTGCGAAGGCCGTACAGCACCCCGCCGGCAGCGATTCCGAAAAGCGTCAGCACCAGCGCAATAAAGAAAAATGCCAGCACCGCATCGTCCTGATACTGCTGATGGATCTTATCCTGCACAAACAGCGCCGTGCCCGCTAAAAAGCCAACCGAAGCCCCGCCGGTGATGTAGCTGAAGGCGGGCTTTTTCCTCACAGCGGACAGTCCCTTGAACAGCAGGCCGCTGAGCCATCCTTCCAGCACCCGGGGCACCACGCACAGCAGGAACGTCAGCACCGGCTGAAGCTGGAACAAAGCGCCGGTGAGCAGGCTGGCGCCGGTGGCGGCCTGGATAAAGCTGGTGAGACCGAACATTCCTCCGATCACAGCCCCGCCCCTTGGCCCGAACAGGGCTGCGGCGATGATGACCGGGATGGTCATGAAGGTCAGTTTCAGGGGACCGACCGGAATGTAGCCGATGGGCGTAAAGCCCATGATCAGCGTCACAGCGGTCAGCATTCCCAGCGCAGCCACTTCCCGAACCCAATCGCTGCGGCGGTTCTGGCGGCGGGGCGTCGGCGCTGTCTCCTGTTTTGACGGTGTCGGTGCAGGGGTGGTTTGTTTCTTTTGTTTTTTCATGTTGTTTCCCTCCTGCTGTTTCCCGCTCGGGGAATACAGCGAATGTCAAAAAATGGTTTGTCGGTCGGTACCCTTCCCGGAGGATAGGGTCCTTGTATCAGCAAAAGCAGACCCGGCCGTTTCAGGCGGCGAGCCTGCTTTGTGATGCCTTGGAATGTTATTTCTTTTTGCGGCGGGAAGAACGTCTTCCCTCTGCGGGTCTGTCGTCCCCGGCGGGGGGGTCAAGGCCCACTTCCAGCTCCGAAAAGCCCTGCTCCACCGCTTCCGGCGTATCGGCGCCGTCCTCCGGCGCTTCGGCTTCTTCGGCCACGGCGATGGTGATATCCGCACCTTCCTCTTCGGCCTGCGCCGGGGGAGCCGTCTCTGCTGCGGGAGCGGCGGCTTCCTGCACACCTCTTTCCATATCCACCGCACTTACCTGCGGCTGAGGCACCCCGTAGATACGGATATAGTCATACCGGGCCTGCGCCTTTTTCAAACGGGTCTCAGAAAAGCGGATCACTTCACAGATCTGCGACATATCCGCTTCTTCGGCAGTGCCTTCCAGTATCTTGAAATACTGTCTGCCCAGAGCAGCGTATGCGTGACTGATGACTTCGCTCTCGTTCTTTATAATGGCTTCCAGCCGATTCAACTGGGCCAACTGGCGATTTTTTTCCACCACGAGGTCGATAGAGGCTGAAATGCCGGCGCCTACCTTATCGATCAGTTTCATGGTACACCCTCCTTACTTGGTAATATCATACCTACATTATACACCTATGTTCCCACAAATAACAATAGTTTTTTCTAAATTATTTCTCCGGCACTCCGCTGAAAAAAGCCTGCTCTTCTCCGGTTTCCCCCAGCACCAGACAAACGGTTTCCGCTTTTTTGGGCAGCAGATAGGCCAGTTTTCCGGAAAGCATTCCCTCAAACGCCGTTCCTTCCCCGGTCAGCGTCAGCACCCGGCCGGAAAAATGCTGCCCGGAGCATTGGGGAAAGGGGTCTTCCTCATCTTCGAGATGGGCCGGCAAAACGGCATCGGCGCCCATCTTATCCATTGGAAACCCGGTCAGGCATACTTCATATTCCGCCGCCACCCAGACAAAGCCTTCTTCCGGCTTTTCATAGGCGTCCTCCCGCCATTCCTTCACCAGTGCTTCGGCTTTCTCTCCCCGCACAAAACCGGTCAGACGCACCGGAAGCGAGGCATACTGCTGCTCAGAGGGAACGTATTTGGCGCAGCGTCCCCACTCCCCCACGGGAAGCAGATTGGTTTTGGAAGAAGGGGCAGAGACCGGCCTGGCAGAAACCTCTGAGACCGATGCAAAGGAAGGATCCAGAACCGGATCCGCTGATGTTTCCTGCCCGGCAGACTGAGCGCAGCCGCCCCCGAAAAAAACGCTCAGAACAGCCCCCCAGATCAGATACCGGCGAATCTTTTTCATCGTCATGCCTCCTTTTTCCAAAAAGCCCTGCGGCACCGAGGGGGCACCGCAGGGCAGACGGTTATTGATTGGCTCCGCAGCATTTCTTATATTTCTTTCCGCTGCCGCAGGGACAGGGATCGTTGCGGCCGATTTTCTTTTTGCCTCTGACCGTGCGGTTGATGCCGTCCGCTGTGGAATCCATGTTGGTGGAGGTGGGCTTGGCCACCTGTTCCCGCTTCATCAGCTTGCCCGCTACGCTGAGGATATCTTCCTGCGTGACCGGTCCTTTTTCCTCTGCCGGTGCTTCCAGGGAAACGTCCTCTTCCACAGGCTCCTCTTCCTGAGTCTCTTCCGGTTTTTCCTCCGGGAGTGCCTCCTGCGGGGCGGCGGCTGCGTTCACATCCGCCTCCAGCACGACCATCGGCACACCGCTCAGATCCTCTTCCACCGCATCCTGCGCCTTCTGAGCGGCCAGAGCCGCCAGTGCAGCCGCTCTTGCCCGGCCGGTGGCGGAACGCCTCACCGACAGTTCCCGCATTTTCCGCTGTTCATCGAGCTTCTGGGAGATCTGACGGGGCAGCACGAGGAGGATCTTCACCGTATCCTGACGGATCGACTTGATCATATCATCGAACATATCAAAGCCTTCGATGCGGTATTCGACCACCGGGTCATGCTGACCGTAGGATCTCAGCCGGATGCCCCGCTTGAGTTCGTCCATCGCATCAATGTGGTCCATCCAGTAATGGTCTACGTTCTTGAGCAGATACACCCGCTCCAGTTCCCGCATGGTTTCTTCGGGAACTAATTTTTCGTTTCTTTCATACAGCGCCACGGCCTTATCTGACAGCATGGTGATGATATATTCTTTTTCAAGCTGCTCCAGTTCGTCTTTGGTAAAGGTCAGGCAGTCATCGTCTTCTTCGAGCAGCCAGCCGGACAGCGCATCCCGCAGCCCCTCGATATTCCACTGGTCCTTCTCTTCAAACGGGAGGTATTCGCTCACGATATCCTGCATGGTATCCGGCAGCATCCGGACGATGGTATCCCGCAGGTTTTCGCCGTCGAGCACCTGATCCCGCTGGGAGTAAATGATCTCTCTCTGGCGGTTCATGACGTCGTCATATTCCAGGACGCTCTTCCGGATGCTGAAGTTGCGCCCTTCCACCCGGGACTGAGCGGTTTCCACCACGCTGGTGAGCAGTTTGCTTTCCAGCGGTTCGTCCTCATCTCCGGGCATTCTGTCCATGATGGTCTTAATGCGGTCCCCGGCGAACAGCCGCAGGATGTCATCTTCAGCGGAGAGGTAGAACCGGCTGGCGCCCGGGTCGCCCTGACGGCCCGAACGGCCCTGAAGCTGGTTGTCAATACGCCGGGATTCATGCCGGGTGGTTCCCATGACGAACAAGCCGCCCGCCTGCCGCACCAGTTCGGCTTCCGCTTCCGTCTGCTGGCGGTATTTTTCGATCAGTTCCTGATAGGTTTTGCGGGCGTTGAGGATCTCTTCATCATCGGTCTCCGCATAACCGGTCGCTTCGTTGATAAGCTCTTCGCTGAAGTTCATGCGGCGCATTTCATCACGGGCCATAAACTCCTCGTTGCCGCCGAGCTTAATATCCGTGCCGCGGCCTGCCATATTGGTAGCGATCGTCACAGCGCCCAGCTTGCCGGCCTGCGCCACGATCTCAGCCTCTTTCTCGTGGAACTTCGCATTCAGCACGTTATGCTTGATGCCCTTCTTTTTCAGCAGGGTGCTGAGTTCCTCGGATTTGTCAATGGAGATGGTGCCCACCAGAACGGGCTGTCCTTTTTCGTGGGCTTCGATAATATCCCGGATGATGCAGTCGAATTTGCCCTTTTCCGTACGGAAAATAATATCGGACATATCCACCCGCTGAATGGGCTTATTGGTCGGGATCTCGATGACGTCCAAACGATAGATCTCGGAAAACTCGGTTTCCTCGGTCATCGCCGTACCGGTCATGCCGGAGAGCTTCTTGTACAGACGGAAGAAGTTCTGGAAGGTGATGGTGGCAAGGGTCTTGCTTTCCCGCTCGACCTTCACGCCTTCTTTGGCTTCGATAGCCTGATGCAGTCCTTCATTATAGCGGCGGCCATACATCAGACGGCCGGTGAACTCATCGACAATGATGACCTCGCCCTTTTCATTGACCACATATTCAATGTCCCGCTTCATCACGCCGTGCGCTTTGATGGCCTGATTGATATGGTGCTGGATGGTGATGTTTTCCGGGTCGGTGAGGTTTTCCAGTCCGAAAAAGGCTTCGGCTTTTTTCACGCCGACCGGGGTAAGGGTAGCGGTTTTGGCTTTTTCGTCCACGATATAATCAATGCCGGAGTCGATATATTCCTGGTCGTTATCCTCCTTGGCATCGGTTTCCGTGATCTTCTTATATTTCAGGGTGCGGGCAAAATCATCGGCCCGGCGGTACAGGTCGGTGGACTGGTCGCCCTGACCGGAAATGATCAGAGGAGTTCTGGCTTCGTCGATCAGAATGGAGTCCACCTCATCGACAATGGCAAAGGCATGGCCCCGCTGGACCTTGTTTTCTTTGTAGACCACCATGTTATCCCGCAGGTAGTCAAAGCCGAGTTCGTTATTGGTGGCGTAGGTGATATCGGCATTATAGGCAGCCTGACGGCCCTCATTGGAGGTATCGTGCTGGACCACGCCGACCGTCAGCCCTAAAAAGCGGTAGAGTTTTCCCATCCATTCCGCATCACGTTTGGCCAGGTATTCGTTCACCGTAACAACGTGCACGCCCTCTCCCGCCAAAGCGTTCAGATAGGCCGGCAGGGTCGCCACCAGGGTTTTTCCTTCACCGGTCTTCATTTCGCTAATGCGGCCTCTGTGAAGAATGATTCCGCCGATGACCTGCACCCGGAAATGCTTCATCCCCAGCACACGCCAGGAGGCTTCCCGGCAGATAGCAAAGGCATCCGGCAAAATGGAATCCAGAATTTCATCTCTGCGGCGGGGCGTCAGGTTCGGCTCATCCTTGAACATCTGCTGGAACTTCCGGGTCTCCGCGCGAAGCTGCTCATCGGTGTACTCCTGATATTTTGCCTCCAGGTCAAACACCTTATCCACTAAAGGCTTGATCTTTTTCAATTCCCGGCGGCTGTTGCTGCCGCTAAACCATTTTTTTATTCCCATTGGTCAGTCACCTCATACTCCATCTTTCTGCCCACTCCCGATACGAAAGCAGCAGGATTCTTGTTATTATACCATATATTTGTGGTTTTGTCTACTCCAATTCTGATGATTTCAAGGAAATCAATTTGCCAGCGTGACGCTGGCAGCGTGACGCTGCACCCATATCCGGGGGAGTTCCCCCGGACCCCCCTTCCTGGACTTGCACCTGATGAAGAAAGCGGCAAAGTTTTTGCAAAGGAGGGCAAGTTTTCGTCCACCTTTTTCAAAAGGTGGCAGAGTCCAGAGACGGAGTCTCTGGT
>CACYCG010000026.1 GCA_902772855.1 uncultured Ruminococcus sp. | reverse complement strand
TGGGCATCCTGCTGTCGCTCCTGTACAAAAAGACCCTGTTCCGTGGGGAGGCAGTGCCCTTTGTGATGGAACTGCCGAATTACCGGATGCCCGGATTGAAAAACGTGCTGCTGCTGCTGTGGGAAAAAACCAAGGATTTTTTGCAGCGGGCGTTTACGGTCATCTTCATTTCTACGGTGCTCGTCTGGTTTTTGCAGAACTTCAATATTCATTTCAACCTGATCGAAAACTCTGAGGACAGTATATTGGCGTTGATTGCCGGCCTTGTCGCCCCGGTTTTTTCGCCGGTCGGCATGGGCGACTGGAGGATCGTCACGGCGCTGATGACGGGCTTTCTGGCCAAGGAAAGCGTGGTGTCCACGCTGGAAGTGCTCCACGGCGGCGACGTGACGCGGACGATGTCTGCCCTGACAGCGGTTTCCCTGCTGGTGTTCAGCCTGCTGTACACGCCCTGCGTGGCGGCCATCGCTTCCATTCGCCGGGAGATGGGCCGGAAATGGGCTGTCAGCGTGGTGGTGTGGCAATGTGCGGTGGCGTATGCGGCGGCAGCGGCGGCCTTCTGGCTGTGCGTGGCCTGCGGGATGGCAGGATAGGAGGTACGCTATGAATCTCTGGGATATTCTTCTCACAGCGGCGGTAGCGGCGGCGCTCGGGGGCGCTTTGGCAGCCATCATCCGCTCCAAAGGAAAACCGCCCTGCTCCGGCTGCTGCGACCGCTGCTCCGGCGGCTGCCGCAGCGCCTCGGATTCCCCCCAAACGACCGATGGCGGGCTGTCTCCTTCCCCAAAAGAGGATGGTTCGGCAGAAGAATGAAAACAATGTACGCAAACAAGGAACACGGAACCGTCTGCGGATCCGGTGTTCCTTGTTTGCGTTATAGGGTGGTTCCGAGCCGGAAAATTTTTTTGCGGTATCCCCCTATACAAAGGAACGAATACGGTGTATACTATATATACAGAAAAATATCCTCTTTGGAAGAAGCGTTCGTTACAATTCGCCAAAATCCAACAGACGGTCCGAAATATAAGGAGTGAACTCTTTATGAAAAAAATCCTCGTTGCCGACAACGCCGAGATGAATAAGTCGATTCTTCACGAAGTGTTTTCCCCTCAGTATGAAATTCTCCAAACCGGCAACAGCGAGATGACGGTCAAATACCTCACCCAATACCGCAGCGAGATCTCCATCGTCCTGATCAGCGAAAATATTGCCCGGAGCTTTCAGCGGGATGTGGTGCAGTCCCTGGCCAGCCAGAAGTTTTTTGACGGGATCCCGGTGATCCTGATCCTGAATCACAGCGATTTTGTCCATGCGCGCCTGCAGGGGATCGAACTGCCCTACAGCGATGTCATTTCTTCCCCGGTGAACCCCTATGTCATCCAGAAGCGGGTGGCCAACTTAGTAGAACTGTATTCGCACAAGACCCAACTGGAACAATTGATCCAGAAACAAACGGCGAAGATCCTGTCGCAGAATAAGGCACTGAAACTGCAGCAGCGGAAGATCAATACCATCAATAACGATATGCTCGACACCCTGAGCACCGTGATCGAATACCGGGACGTGGAATCCGGACGGCATATCCACCGCATCCGGAAGTTTACGGAAGTCATGCTCCGGGCGCTGGCAGAGCGCTACCCGAAATATCATATGACGGAGGAGAAGATCAACCTGATCACCTCCGCTTCTTCCCTGCACGATATCGGAAAGATCGCCATCCCGGATTCCATTCTGCTCAGCCCCCGTCGGCTGAATCAGAGCGAGTTTGACATTATGAAGCAGCACACCATCAAGGGCTGCGAGCTGCTCAACCAACTGGATTTCGTGAAGAGGAACGAATATTTTTCATACTGCTACGACATCTGCCGCTACCATCATGAAAAGTTTGACGGAAAAGGCTACCCGGACGGGCTGATCGGCCACCAGATCCCGATCTGGGCGCAGGTGGTGTCGGTGGCGGATTGCTACGATGCCCTGACCAGCGAGCGTCCCTACAAACCTGCCTATTCGCACGAAACAGCGGTGGAGATGATCCGCAGCGGGGCGTGCGGCGCCTTTTCGGAGGAAATGATGGATTGTTTCGGAGCGGTTTTGTCCGATTTCAAGCGGCTGGCCGCCGAATATGCCGACCCCAACCACACCGACCGCAGCGTGCAGCCTTCGGCGGAAGCGGTTTCCGGACAGACGGATCCGGAAGATAATTACCGTGTTATGAGCCGGGTGGACCTGATCCGCATGGTGGGCGCCCAAAAAGAAGTGATCCAGCGCCTGAAAAAAGACCAGACCTATGTGCTGGGACATATGGCGGATTATATCATTGAGTTTGACCTGGAAAGGGACCGGGCGGTCAGCCTGCGGGGAGAAGCAATCAATCTGCTCGGGATGGCGCCGAAAAACTATTCCGAAGCTCTCATGCTGCTCGGTCAGCGCTGTCCGGAAGAATACCGCATGAAACTGATCCGCAGTTTCCGTCTGGAAGAGATTCCGCCGCAGGCCAATCGGGTGGTGGTGGAATGCCCGCTGAAAGTGGGCGGCGCTATTTTCAATGCCTGCCGCAGCACCCTGATCCCGATGCGAAGGGATGGGAAAATCATCCGGCTGATGCTGTGCGTGCAGGTGCTGATCTTCAGTTCTCTCGGCGGTGCTCTTGATGAGCTGAGGACCGACCGGGATACCATTACCGGATTGTGGAACAGCAACGGCCTTCGCAACGAAATTCAGGATTATCTGGAGCATTCCGGCAAAAACGGCCGGCATATGATGATGCTCATTGATATGGACGGCTTCAGCACCATCAACCGCAACACCGGCTACCGCTACGGCAACGTCATTCTCCGGGATATCGGCGATATGCTTCGCAGCCAGTTTGCGGACCACCATATCATCGGACGCGTGGAAGACGATAACTACATGGTTCTCGTCAAAGACTGTTCCGACCGGGAGGAAGGGCTGTCCATTGTGGACACGGTGTTCCGGATGCTGCATAAATCCTATACCTTTGAAGGAAAAACCTACCCGGAACTGACCGCCAGCATCGGCGTTTCCGTGTATCCTTCTCAGGGCAGCAATTTTGACGAATTGTTTGAAAACGTTTCCCGTGCTGTGGAGATCGCCAAGCTCAACGGGAAAAATATGTACCTGTTCTATAACAGCAATATGAAGGGCAATTGGGAGATCCTGCCCTATGACGGAGAACGCCGGGAGGAACCCGCCCGGGAAGTGACAAAATACGAGCAGTTCTTCGTTCCCATGGCGGATGCCCGCAGCGGAGAGATCAAAGCCTACGATGCGGTGGAGCATTCCTCGGAATTCGGGGAAGAATACGATTTTGACGAGATCTATTCCAGCCTGTATTATTCCAGTACCGTTTCCGCTGTCAGCCTGAATACCCTGCGGCGCACGCTGTCGCTGGTGCAGCAGCTTCAGGAAGCTGGCACCATCCTGCCGAAGATCCACATCAATACCATGTTCAGCGGCTATGACGCCGGCATTGCGACCCGGGCCATTGAAGAACTGCTGCAGACTTGTCCGGTGGATTGCAGCCGCATTTGCCTGAGGCTCACGCAGGATATGTTCAAAACCATGAACGAGCGGGAAATCAGCGAGTTTATCCACTTCCTGAAGGGGTATGGATTTGAAGTGGGCGTCTACAACGTCGGGCTGAAATCCATCCATACCAAATGTTTTGTGCCGCATTTGTTTGATGTGGTGGTCCTGTCCAAAGCCCTGCTCGATGACGTTTCCACCGGCCTTGTCCCGGCGGATGTTCTGTATGGATTAGTGGATTGTTTCCATGCGCTGGGCGCTTCTGTCGTCCTGCCCATGCGGGCGGATGAAAGCGTGGTGCATTTGCTTCGCCAGAACACTTCTTCTCCGTTTGCGGTGTACAGCAGCGAATCCCTGACCCCGGATGAGTTTTCGCAGACCGTGGAGCACCAGATGGTCTTCCGGATGTATCCGGCGCTGGAGTATGAAAAGAAAGCGATGGTGCTCAGCGACCGGGTCTATGATGAGCTGCTCGAACAAACCGGTTCCTTTATCTTTGAATGGCTTCCCCGGACGGACGGCGCCAAGTTTTCCGGTTCTTTTGAAAAGATGTACGGCTATGCCCCGGAAACCATTGATTTCACCAAACATCTTCGTGAAAACGCGCTGATCCATGCGGACGATCTGCGGAAGTTTATGGAGAAGCTCAGCTTCGCCCGCTCCGAAACGAACGACCTTGAATGTTTTGTGCGGTTTTACAGCCGCCGGAACGATGAATACATCTGGAACCGGGTGCGCTTCATGGGCGTGAAAACTTCTTCCGGAGTTCCCTCCAAGATCATGGCCGTCTGCACGGGCGTGACAGGGGACCGGGACGGGCAGGAAAACCAGCAGCGTCTGGACCGCATGGAGACCCTGACAAACCTCTATAACCGGATCGCAGCCGAAAATAAGATCCGCTCGTATTTGTCCGAAGAGGGCGCAACGGGAGACCATGCGCTGATGGCCATCGAACTGTGCGGGTTTGACCTGCTCGAAAAAGGGCTTGGAAAAGTCTTTGCGGGGGCTGTTTTGAAGGAACTGACGCAGGCGGTTTGGGAATCCTTCCGGGACAGTGATATTATCGGACGGGTGAACGGCTCCCAATTGGTTATTTTTGTCAAAAACAACGCTTCCCGCCGTTCCCTCCGCCAGAAAGCCGAACAGATCGCCGCTTTGGCGCGACGCACCTATAGAGTGGAGGACGGCTCTGTCACGATCATCGCCAAATCCGGCATCAGCCTGTTCCCGCAAAACGGGTGCTCCTACGAAGAATTGTATTCCGGGGCGCTGCGGGCGCTGTATTATGCCCGTCACAGCCTGAACAGCCTGTTTTATTTTGCCGCCGACGATCTCGAAACCAAGCGGCTTCCGGCGGAAAGCACCTCTTTGTAACTTTTTTCAAAACAAAGACCCGGAGGAACCTCTTTTCAGACAAGGGGTTCCTCCGGGTTTATGATGGGGGAGGGTTTTAGCAGAAGCAAACAGCGGTCCCCCGCCGGTATGTGTTTTTTGGCTGTGCTTAATCGGTGGCGATCGGGGTGGGGGAGAGGCCGGATTCCTTGAACTCCAGCGTCAGATCAGCCTTGATCAGACCGCAGAGAACATAGTCTTCCAGCACCATATCTTCCGAACCGGCATACACTTCTGCCTTGACAAAGGCACCGTCCGTAAAATAGGCGGCGATGGCGTTTTGTTCGGTTTTGTATAATTCAAAGGTCATGCGGCGGCCGTCGCAGGAGGTGACTCCTTTAGTTTGAAGGATCAGCGATGCCTCCATCAGATGGTCGCAGAATGTTTCGACCAAAGGGCCGTCTTCCAATTCGGTCGGAAGACCGCTGCCCGACTCGATCCGGAAGCGGTGCCCGTCCATCAGGACGTATTCCTCCCTGTCTGCGTCATCGGCTTCGGAAGCGGAAAGAATGGCACGGCTGTCATCTCCCTTCCTCCAAAACCGCAGGCAGGTCATCGTTGGGGAGCTGTCCGAAGAGGAAGGGGACAGGCCGTATTCCAACAACTGATAGTGGACAGGGTCCGCTTTCAGGGTGGCAAAGAGGGTGTTTGACAGCAAGTCGCCGGCGCCGTCAGCGCTTTCGCCGGATAACAGCACCTCGCTGACGGTTTTCCGCCCGATGAGGTGCTTTTCCTCATCGGTAACGTTCAGGTGGAACGATTCCAGCCGGGGGCCGCTCCATGATCTCAGCATGATGCCGCTCAGGACGCCACTGGAATAGGAGTAGGAAAACCCATCGTCGGTTTCGAGAATGGAAGCGCCGATGATGTACCCGGCTTCGGCCAGCTCCGCTAACACGGGAGAGATCATCTCCCGCCGCTCGGAATCCTCGGCCTCTTCAAACGCTTCGCTTTCGAGAACTTCCCGCAGGCGGGCTTCTGCCTTGGCCATATCGGCCAGCTCTTTTTCCGTCAGCCCTTCTTCGGCGCTTTCTTCATGGATAATGCTCGGGCGCACGCTTTCTTCCGGAACGCTTTCCTCCGGTTTGCTCTCTTCCGGTTTGCTTTCGTCCGGTTTGCTGTCTTCCACTTTGCTGTCAGCCGGAGAGGTTTCCGCCGGAGCGCTGCTCTCTGCGGGAGCGGAAGCGGCTGATGCAGCCGGGGAGGGGGAAGCGGAAGGCTGACTCTGCGTGGAGGACGGAGCCGAACAGGACGTCAGCAGGGTGCCCGACAGCAGGAGCGTTAGCAGCAGGAGTTTCTTTTTCATACCTTGTCACCTCTTGATCTGATTCAGGATGTGTGGGGAACGAGGGCGTAATCTGAATGGAGAACGAAGAGTTTTTCGTTGACTTTGTCGTCCAGCTCGGTCATTTCGCATTGTTTGATGAAGGCTCCGCCGGCTTTCTGTGCGGAGAAAACATCGACCCGGAACAGTTTATTTCCGTCAAAATAAGCGATGGTCACGCCCGATTCGGTTTCCATTTTTTCGTAGTAGTAGGTCGTTCCGTTCAGGCGGATGGTGCCGGATTCGGTAACGGTGGCGTCTTTCATGGAATCATCGCTAACGCCGAATTGCTGTGTCAGTTCCTTGCCTTCCTCCTCGGTGTAGACGGTGTAGGTCTTGGGGGTCTGGAAAGAATAATAATACACGTTTCCGTCGCCGGGAACGACCACTTCCACCATCGTCTTGCCCATCATTTTGGCGCTGACATAGGATTTGTCGTGGTCCGTGTGCATTTCCACCGTCATGGCAAAGCCCATAGCGTACAGGTTCCCCTTCATATGCATTTTTTCGTTTTTGACCATCGGGTCCATCGCCTTGGCCATGCGGGAGTTTTTGTAGGCATAGGGCGCTTTGCCGTCCGGCGTTCCCGCAAACAGGCTGAGGTCATCGCCTAATTTCAGGTCGGTGACATCGGTTTCCGGCTTGCTGGATTCAGGCTTGCTTTCCTCCGGCTTGCTGGAGGTGGGGGTGGAGCTTTCCGGCTTGCTGGAAGTGGAGGCAGAGCTTTCCGGTTTGCTGGAGGCGGGGGTGCTCGAGGCGGGGGTGGAGCTCTCCGGCTTGCTTTCTGCAGGCTTGCTCGATTCGGGGGTGCTCGTTTCCTGTCGGCTGGATTCTTCCTTGCTTTCTTCAGGCTCGCTGGAGGCTGCGGAGGAAGCTGGCTCCGAAGAGGTCTTGCTGTCTTCGGAAGAAGAGGAAGCAGCGCTGTCCTCCCGGCTGCTTTCCGCTGCCGGTTCGCTCGAAGACGGTTCCTGCCGGGATGTCACAGTGGAGGAGGGGGCGGAAGATTCAGCAGGCTTTTCCCCGGTGCAGGCCGCCGCCGGCATCAGCAGGGCCGCACACAGCAGGAGAAGCAGGATTTTTTTGGTTTTCATAGCAGGTTCTCCTTATGTTGAATAGTAGAAAGTTCCCGTGAAGCCCTGTCGTCAACAGCGCTTCACGGGGAAATCAAACAGGACCGGGTGCTTACGGAAGGCTGATGTCTTCCGGGAAACTGAAGTCAGACGGGAGGCTCAAGTCAGAAAGGTCTAAATAAACTTCATAGGAATTGTCCACTTTCGTGTAGCCGGTGGGAAGGTCGAAGGCGTCAGCGGCTACTTCGGTCTTAAACTCGTCGACCGTAAAGGTAGAAGTGGTGCCTTCCGCATCGACAGAAATTATTTTCAGGTCTTCTCCGGCAAAATACATTTTCAGGCTGGATTCGGAAGCGGGCTTTTTCTCTCCGTCATAGCCGATGGATTCAGGGGTGACGATTTTGTACGATTCCACCGTATAGGCGACGGAGCCAACGGTTTCCGTTGTCTGGCCGAGGTAGGTGACATTTTCTTTGGTGTCGCTGTCGGTCACAGAAGAAGCGCCCGGGAGCATTTCGTCGGCCATGTCCATCGCTTCTTCCGCATCGGTCTGCGCGTATTTTTTCGTGTCGTGGTTGATGATGTAGCTGGCGTCCGGGGTGGTGAGTGCATCAATGTTCATGATGCCCATGTTCATCTCGATGCGGGAATAGCCCTTGTCGTTTTTCTGCAGTCGCAGAGAGACCGCTCCGAGAGAGTCAGCGGCTTCTCCGGAAATAGCGATCGTCAGGTTGGCGGCGGAGGTTTTCTCAGCCGCTTTCTTGGTCAGCGGACCCACTTTGGAAAGGTCGATCCGGTCGGAAATCGCTTTTTCCACGTCCAGCTCTGTGGCGGAAGAAGACCCGGATGCTTCACCGGAAGAGGATTCTTCCTCTTTAGAAACGTCAGAGGTTTCGGCTTTGGAAGAGGTTTCTTCCTTGGAAGCGGCTGATCCGGAAGATTCCTCAGCGGCTTTGCTGTCTTCCGATGCTTCCGTCTTTCTGCTTTCTTCTTCGGTGCCATCGCCCTTGGATTCATCGGCCTTCGATTCCGTTTCCTTGTCACCCTTCATGGTACTGCTCGAAGAAGCAGAGGGAGAAGAAGATTCGGTGGAAGAATTGCCGGAGCAGGCAGCGGCGCTCACGGTCAGCACGGCGGCCAGCAGCAGGCAGGTCAGGACAGAGGCTCTTTTTTTCATAGTATAACACTCCTTTTCATAACAGGTACTCCACAGCCGGCCCATCCGGCTGTTTTGCCGATATTATAGCATATATCCCCGATAATTGCAAGAAACCAGGCGCCGGGGACACGGAAATCAATTTTGTTGAATGGAAGATAAATGAAAGTTTTCGTCCCCCCTTTTTCAAAAGCCAGCGGCGGGTGCGCCCAGCGGAAGTGCTCTCGGGGTTCAGAAGCGCCCAGCGGAAGTGCCCTTGGGGTGCACCGACCGAGCCGGCGGCATTCTGCCCGAGGAGAGAAACCTGCCCGCTGTCAGACGACTTTTCCTTCAGAATAACCCAAACCCGAAGGAAAACCTTACGCACAAATTCAATTCCTCATGCCAAACAAATCCATTATTCATTCTTCCGTTAGCCTTCTACGCAGTCCGGCGCATAACGGATATTCTCTCCCTGAAAAACATACATATCCCCCATCAGCTCACAATATGTTTCAATGCCTTCCGCTGTATCCCAGCGGATCGCTTTCGGGTCGCCGTTTCCGGTTCCCACATAGGAGAGTTTTGCGCCAAGCTCCGAAAGGAGCCGTATCTGCCCGGCGGTCAAATGGGCAAATCGGTATTGTTCGTTCGGCTCGCCGTTCAGAGTGACCGGAGAAAAAACGGCCGCCGGGAGTTTTTCTGCCGCTTCCCGAATGCGGGCGGTCACTTCGGCTGCCTCTGCCCTCCGGATATAGACGATCACCGGGTACACCTGAAGCGGGTCGCTCGACAGACTCATTTTCAGTGCCAGCACCGAGCCGATCTGCTCGGGATAGCCGTCGGGACGGTGCTCGTCAGCGGCAAACTCTTCTGTCGGGACTTCCTCCGGCAGGAGGATATTGACCCCCTCCAGACGGTTTTGGGAGGGGAGGGAAGACAATCCTGGGGACGATTCCTCCGGAAGACGGTTGTCCGGCTCTTTTGGAGTCGATTCCGTGGGAGAACCCGATGCGGGGAATGATTCCGCCGGGAGGCCGTCATTCGGGGCAGGGGAGGATTCGGAGGGGACGCAGGCCGGGCCGTTCAGGGGACTTTCTTCCGGCGGCAAAGACCGCTGGTTCGGGGCCTCTCCCTGCGATGCGTCGGAAGGCCGAACCGTTTCGGGGCGAAGGGAGACCGTGGAGATCACAGCGGCGGTCAGGACCAGACAAACGCAGGCGCACGCCGCCGCTAACAACCCGGTCTGACGGCTAAGGCGAAGGCGGGACGAACGCTGCTTCCGGACGTTTTCAAGGATGCGGGCTTTGGCTTCTCCGGAAAGCCGGACCCGAAGCAGTTGTTCCTTCCATTCTTTCATGATTAAAACTCCTCTCTGTATGATTTTTGCAGCATAGTCCTTCCGGTGATCAGCCTTCGCTTTACGGACGATTCATGAAGATGAAGGATCAAAGCGATTTCCCGAACAGTATATTCCTCTACATAATACAATGTCAGGACGATCCGGTATTTCGGCGGCAGCGAGAGCAGCGCTTCCAAAAGCGCCCCGCCTTCATTCGGGTCTGACGGAGGTTCCAGAGAGGGGGAAAGATCTTCCAGACTGATCTGTTTGTGACGCTGAAAGAAGGAAAGCTGGTTTTTGCACAGATTGACCGCCACTTTGATCAGCCACGCTTTTTTCTGCGCTTCGCTCGGGAAGACGATCCCCGAGATCGAAAACTTCAGGAAGGTTTCCTGCACCATATCCTCCGCATCCATCGGATTGCGCAGCATGGACAGACAAACCCGGAACAGCGTGTCGGCATAGGCAGCGACGGCGTTTTCAATTTCTTCCTGCGAGCGTTCCGGCTGATGGTTCATCTTCTCACCTCCTCTGTCTATAATAACAAATCAGCAGCGTTTTTCGTTCGGGTTTTGAAAAATTTTGTTAGAGCTTTTGTTTGTATTCCTTTGGAAGTTCATCCCGAAAAGGAAAGAAGGCGGCCCCGCAGAGAAGAACTTTTTCTGCGGGACCGTCTGAGTGATGCGTTTATAAAATGATTTTCCGAAGGGAGAATCAACTACGAATTGGCAGATTCATTCCGGCGATAGGACAGAGGTTCATCGATCAATCCGATCAAATAATCTGCGGACAGATCGTAATATCGGCAGAAGGAGATCAAATCTTCAATTCTTAATTCGGCACGTCCCAATTCGATATAATTATACCCCTGCTGCGATTTTTGAATAATGCGGCCGGCCTGTGTCTGAGTCAGGTCATGGTCTTCTCTGATATTCCGAAGCCTGTCACGATAGTTCATGAGCGGTTCTCCTTTCGGAAAGGGTTGAAGAAGAAGAAATACTATCCAGCCAAAGTATACAATACTCATAATTTGAGTATTGACTTTTACTCAATAATTGAGTATAATACAGAAAAGATTGGGGCGAATGTCACAGTTTATAAACGGAAAGGAAGTTGCAGTGATGAAAAAGACGATCAGAAACGTTTCTGTATGGTTGGGGAGCGGGTTGATGGCGTTATGTTTTTGCGGGTGCAGTAATCTATTTAACCCTATTTTTCCCACGATAACCGTTGAAGATTCTTCTACGGTGGGAAAAGCCGAAAGGAAAGCCGGTGTATCTGCTGAATGAGGTGAAGCCATATAAGCAGGAGGGGAAGTATACCGAAGGCGGTGTTTTCTCCATGGGCAGAAAGGAATACACGCACGGTTTTGTACTTGGTAACGGATGGAGTACTTATGACGGTAAATTGTATTTCAATATGGAAGGCCGGTACGCAGTGCTTTCTTTTTTGACCGGAATTGTGGAAGACTGTTCGGGTATCGAAGTGGAGATCTTTACGGACGGCGAACGGGTGTATCATTTTGAAATGGAATCCGGCGCACTTCCCACAGAACATACAGTGGATATCACAGGATGCAAACAGTTGATCATCCATGCGCATTGGAACAATAATGGTACAACCTGCGGTTTTGCGGAAGTGATGGTACAAGCGGCCTCCTGATGATGAGCGGAAAATAAGATAAACAGAAGTCGGAACAGACAAAGAATGTTGTTCCGGCTTTTTGTTTTGTTAGGGAAAAATAATTCCGGAATGATTTGCGGGAGCATATGCAGAAGAAGAACGCCGGGGCGATTGGATCCAGCGCCCGCCGCCGGCCGACTTTTTGTGTGGGAAGAGATTGACGGAACTTCTCCGGATATGCTATAATACACCCAACAGCAAAACCATCAAAAGGAGGGATTTCTATGGCGTTTATCAATTTTAACAGCGTAGAACAGCTTTTCAAGACGTTAGCGAACGAAGCGCAGAAACAGCAGCGTCAGCAGCAGGCGTCCCAGCCGAAACCGGCTGCTCCGGTCGCCGCTTCTACAGGGCAGGAGAGCTTTGCGGCCAAGACGGAGGCAATGCCCAGCGGCTTCTCCTGGGGAGAAGAAATGCCGGATGAGCCGAACCAGTACAATTTTGACGGCACGTTTGAGGAATACTTTGAATCCATTTTCCGGGAGCGGTTTCCGATGTACGGCTATTCCAAAGAAGCTCTCGGCCGCAGCCGGGTGGTGTATACCTTCCGCAGCGGCGGGATGAGATCGCTGGTGATCGAACTGATGCCGGAAACCTGCAGCGCAAAGAAGATCCGCAGGACCTGCGAGGAGCAGCGCATTCCCTACCTCCGGTTCTACATCAACCACGACGGCTGGTGGAATACGAAGGAATACGTCATCACCCGCATGAACCGTGCTTTGGGCCGGTAATCGTTATTTTTGAAAAAACAGAAAGAGAACGCTTTGCGCCTGTGACGGGTCAGGCACGTCCCTTGGAGGCTTCGCAGGCAGCCGGACGGTGTACGGCCTTGTAAATCCCTGAATTTTCAGGGATTTAACGGATTCTCTTTCTGTTTTTTTACTATTCCGGAAAGGAGCGTCCCTCATGTCGATGCTCAGCGAGCTGTCCGACCCGCAGGTGTGGGAACAGTTCTACCGCTACAAAGCCGGTCTCTGGGTCTCTTCCCCCGATGTGCAGGAGCTGCGGCAATTCATAGAGGAGCAGGGCTATCTGCCGGTCTGCCGGGCCATCGAAAGCGGGCAGCCGTTTCCGAAACCGAAAAAAAGTCTGGTGAATAAAGGCGGGCAGGAGAAAAAGCGGGTGGTCTATTCCTACCCCCGGCGGGAGACCTGGGTGCTTAAACTGCTGACCTACCGCCTGCTTCGCCGCTATGACGCCCTGTTTGCCCCGAACCTGTTTTCGTTCCGGCCGGGAAAAACCGCCAAGGCGGCAGTGCGGCGCCTGTCGGAAGACGCCCGTTTGCAGGGCATGACGGCGTACAAAGCGGACATCAGCAATTATTTCAATTCCATCCCCATCCCCCTCCTGCTGCCCCGTCTGCGGGAAACGCTGGGGGAGGAGGAACTGTATGCCTTTTTGTCCTCCCTGCTGCTGGAACCGGCGGTGCGGGACAGGGGAAAAGACGTGATCGAGCAGAAGGGGATCATGGCCGGCACGCCGCTGTCGGCGTTTTATGCGAATTTGTATCTGGCGCCGCTCGATTGGTATTTTGCCCGTCAGGGCGTTCCCTATGCCCGCTATTCCGATGATATCATTGTCTTCGCTCCCGATGAAGCAGGCGCCGGACAATGGGCGGAGTTCATTCGGGACTATCTTTCCGGCTGCGGGCTATGCATGAATCCGGACAAGGAGGGCTTTTTCTCCCCGGAAGAGGGGTGGACCTTTTTAGGCTTCCATTGTCAGGGAAACCGGCGGGATATTTCTCCGGTGACCGCCAAAAAGCTGAAGGCCAAAATGCGCCGCAAAGCCCGTGCCCTGCGCCGCTGGTGTGAGCGGGAAGACGTTTCCGGCGAAAAGGCAGCCAAGGCGTTTATCCGGATCTTTAACCGCAAGCTGCTGGAGCCTCCGGAGGGAAATGAGCTGAGCTGGAGCCATTGGTTTTTCTCCATGATCACCACCGCCGATACCCTGCGGGAGATTGACCATTATGCGCAGGACTGCCTGCGCTTTCTGATCACCGGCTCCCGCCGCAAATCCCGTTTCAATGCCCGGTATGAGGACCTGAAAGCGCTGGGCTACCGGAGTCTGGTGCATGAATATTATGCCTTCTGCAAAGCCCTCCGCCCGCCGGACGCAGGGTAGAGGGCCAATCCGTTTTCGCAGTAGTTTTTTGCCTTCCCGCAGAAGGAGATACACCGAAAGGAGAACGATGATGAAAGAAACAAACCATAAAGGAAAAGCACTGCTGCTGGCCGCTCTGATGATGGCAAGCGTGTTCGGGATGGCGGCCTGTCAGGGTCCGGGAGAGCCGCCGGTTGTAGAGCCGTTTTCCGCTTCGTCCGGTTCTAAAGAGTCTTCGGAGAAAAAGGAAGCCTCCGAGGAATCGAAAAAGACAGAGGAGCTGGAAAGCAAACCGGACGAAAGCGCTTCCAGTCCGGAATCGTCCGAAGAATCTTCGGGGAAAGAATCTTCTTCCCCGGAAAGCAGCACTCCGGAAAGTTCGGAACCGGTGACGGGGGAGATGCTCAAGGGGACGTGGAAGGTGGACCCCGATCATGCGCCGGAATTGAACATGGATCTGCTGCCCACCTCGTCTTCCTACTGGTCGCTGGAGAAGCTGAAGATCTCCAAAGAAACCATGCAGCCGACATGGGTCTCCTATATGGATACCTTCCGGATCGTCACCTTTGAAGACGGCACCTTCCGGGTCGAAGAAGACCTGCTGCAGTCCATTCTGCTCTCCAAACAGATTATCGATCTCTGTATGGATGCTTTTGCGGAGATGTCGTTTGAAGAAGTGGCAGAGGTGACAGGCGGCGATGCGGACACGATCA
>CACYCG010000025.1 GCA_902772855.1 uncultured Ruminococcus sp. | reverse complement strand
GTCAAAATTGCCTTTTTTCACAATGAAATACCCCACGCTCCACAGGTTATCGGTGAACATATGGTCCAGCCCCTTGGGAATAAGGGAAAAGCCGTAAATAAAAATGATCTGCTCCAGCGTATAACCGGCGAGCGCCGGGATCTGCGAAAAGATGATAAAAATAAAGCCGATGCCGACCGCCTGATCGACTAAAAAACTCACGGCGCCAGTGAGAAAGTCAATACGGTATTCTGTCAGGGCTTTCAGGTTCTGCTTGAGCAGAAGGAAGTAAATCTTAGCCATGCGGCGAAGCGTTTTCATAAGCCTACCCCCCCTGTACCGACAAACGCCGGATGGCGCATTTCCAGATCAGCCGGCAAAACAGAATAAAGGCGACCAGCCAGAAGGCCTGAAGCCCGAAGGAGATCAGGCTTTCCTGCAGGGAGAGCTTTCCCATGTACAGCATGACGGGCGTATAGCTCAGCGACGAAAACGGCAGCAGCCGCAGCACCTCCCGCAGCACCGGCGGCATAAAGGCCAGCGGAATGACGGCGCCGGAGAGGAACTTCAGCAGGATCTTTTTCAAGATTCCCATCCCCCATAGATTCGTCACATAAAACGCTAAAAACCCAAAGCACATATTCTGATAAAACGACAGCAGGTAGGCAATCAGGGCGCTGACCAGATACAGTGAAAAATGCAGCGGGTCAAACATAACGCAGCCGCACTGCACGCCCCGATAGATCTCCACGCCGGCCGTCATCGGCAGAAATACCACAAAAAACATCACCATCGGGCCTGCCAAATCCATAGACAGAATGCTGGCGGTAAAATTGACCGGTTTCAGAAGGCGCATGGAAATGCTGCCGTCCTTGATCTCATCTGCGATCATTTCATCAGCAGCACTGGCGGTCAGATAGGCTGTGGCATTCGACATGAACAGGTAAACCACCATATCATTCATATCGAAGCCCATGAAGCTGTCCCCGCCGGAAGCGGCAAAAACCGCCTGCCACAGATAAAACATCACAAAACAATACAGCACTTCGCTCAGGGAGAAAAACAGGATATTCACGCTGTACATCAGCGTGGACTGCACCCCCGCCACCGTGAAAGGCCAGTATTGACGGAGCAGTTTATTCATCCGGCTGCACCCCCTCCCGATAGAGGCGGCGGATGATCTCCTCCACGTCCGCTTCCCGGATGGCGATGTCCTTGGCGGAACAATGCGACAGTGTGAAGGAAAGCAGGTCTTTGACCGGCATTTTCTCGCTGTTGAAGCGCAGGTGCATCCGCCCGTTTTCTTCGCTGAACGTATAATCCGCAGCAGACAGCGGCAGCGCCTTCAAAAAGGCTTCAGATGAAAACGGCTGTGCTTCCTCCGGCAGAAAAGACAGTTCCCGCATGGTGCCGTATTTGTTTTTCAGGGTCTCCAGGGAACCATCGTAGACCTTTTTTCCCTTGTCGACCATGACGATCCGGCTGCACAGCAGTTCAATATCGCTGATGTCGTGGGTAGTCAGGATGACGGTCGTCTGCTCGGTCCGGTTGATCTGCTGAATGGCTTTACGGATATTGTTTTTCACCACCACGTCCAGCCCAATGGTCGGTTCATCTAAAAACAGGACCTTGGGACTGTGCAGCAGAGAAGCGGCAATATCCGCCCGCATCCTCTGGCCGAGCGACAGGGTACGCACCGGGCTGGCCATGAAACTGTCCATTTCCAGCACCTCATTGAGCATGGTCATGCGTTCCCGGTAGCGTTCCTCCGGCACTTCGTAGATCTCCTTGAGCACTCCGTAGGTTTCCCGCAGGGGCAGGTCCCACCATAGCTGCGTGCGCTGTCCGAAAACCACGCCGATCTCTTTGACATATTTTTTCCGGTCTGCCGTGGGATTTTTCCCGTTGATCGTGCAGGTCCCGGAGGTCGGCGTCAGGATGCCGGTCAGCATTTTGATGACCGTTGACTTGCCCGCTCCGTTCGGCCCGATAAATCCCAGCACCTCCCCCGCCGGCACCTGAAAGCTGATGTCCTCCACGGCGGGAATGATCTCATATTTCGGGTGAAACAGCGCTTTGATGCTGCCGGAAAGCCCCGGGTCCTTGATGATGCGCTTAAACTCTTTTCTGAGATGTTCTACTTCAATCATGTTGATTCCTCAAAACTCCATCCACCAATTCCGGTATAGTTCGATAATCACTCTCCCGCCGTACCACCGTTTCATGCGGGACAGCGCTGTGCCTCAATAATCATCGCCGATAAAATCATCTCCGAAGACGTGCACGTCATCCATAATTTCGCTTTGCCGCATCTTCATGCGCAGGCGGTCTTTTTCCACCGCCTCGGACAGCGTGTCTTTGAACAGCCGGACGTGCTTGATATTTTTGATCTCCAGCGTGGGGTTGGTTTTGTCGTGGGCGTACACCGTCAGGGTGCCCAGCCCGAAAATCTTCTGCCCCAGCGTCCGGGTCAGCGATAAATCCGTCACCCGATACAGCAGGATCTCATTTTCCACGCTTTTCAGCAGGCCCTGCTGGATGACGATCTTCTTTTCGGTCAAAATATATTTGGTGAACGTCCACGGGATCCCGAAAAAGATCCAGCGCTTTCTTTCCCGCATCAGTTCCCGGGAGCCTCCGAACATCTTCACCGGTTTTTCTTCCTGCTCTTCCTGTTCAGCGGTCGTTTCTTCATATTCTGCCATCATGGTTCCTCCTTTTTTATTGTCCCCCGACCGGACAAAGCCGGCCGGGGGTGCGGGAGCTTATCAGTCGCCAAAGCAAATGCCGATGTTTTTGGCGTCCTGGATCACCGGGCAATCCACCGGAACGCCCTTGAGTTTTCCTGCCACTTCACTCAGCGGGACCGGCACCACTTCGCCGTTGACCAAAGCGGTCATAAAGCCGTATTTCTCTTCAATGATGAGTCTGGCGGCCGCCGCGCCGAAGCGGGTGGTGATGAAGCGGTCGTAGGCATCCGGGCTTCCGCCTCTCTGGAAATGCCCGGGCACGGTCACACGGGTCTCCTGACCGGTAGCTTCTTCGATCTCATGAGCAATCTTATACGAAATGGACGGATACATCAGGTTGGCGATGGCTTCTTTCTTCTTCTTTTTGGGCAGGGCGGCGATGTCGGCAGAAATAGCCCCCTCCGCCACTGCTAAAATGGAGAAGGTTTTGCCGCTCTTGGTGCGGTCCTTGATGCAGTCGATGACCTTTTCGATCTTATAGGGGATCTCCGGGATCAGAATGACGTCGGCGCCGCCCGCAATACCGGCATGAAGCGTCAGCCAGCCGGCTTTATGGCCCATGCATTCCACAATAAACACCCGTCCGTGGGAGGTAGCGGTGGTGTGGATGCAGTCGATGACCTGTGTGGCAATATCCACGGCACTTTGGAACCCGAAGGTAACGTCGGAGCCCCAGATGTCGTTGTCGATGGTTTTCGGCATAGACACCACGTTCAGTCCCTCTTCCGAAAGCAGGTTGGCGCTTTTGTGCGTGCCGTTGCCGCCGAGCACAACCAGACAATCGAGCTTCAGGTCGGCGTAGGTTTTTTTCATAGCGGCCACTTTGTCCACGCTGGTTTCATCGTCGATCACCCGCATGAGCTTGAACGGCTGACGGGAAGTGCCTAAAATCGTGCCGCCCCGGGTGAGGATGCCGGAAAAATCTTCGGGGCTCATCAGGCGGTATTCCCCGTTGATCAGACCGCGGTAGCCGTCGATAATGCCGTAGATCTCCACTTTTTTCCCGTAGTGATAGTACAGTCCCTTGGCAAGGCCCCGGATAGCGGAATTCAGGCCCTGACAATCTCCGCCGCTGGTGAGGATACCTACTCTTTTCATACAAAACACATCCTTTTCTCAAGACTATTTATTTCGTCCGGCTCCGCCGGAAAATGACGTTTCAGGTAGCTCCCCCGGAGCTTCCCATGAGCGGTTTGAAGCGGTTTTCTTCGTCAACGACCGTTCGTTTGGCCGCCAGCGCTTTTTTGGCCATTTCCGAAAATTCCCACTGGCAGTTGTGCGGGCGCTTGCCCCGGCGGTCGAGCAGTTCATAGGTCGTGTCCGGGTTCTGCACACGGGTGTTAAGCACATCGGAAAGCATGGCCGCTATAATGCCGAAAGCCCTTTCCTTGAGGTGTTCGTCCTCGATGGGGAACACCAGTTCCACCCGCTTGTCGAGATTCCGGGGCATCCAGTCCGCCGAACCCATATAGATCTGCCGGTCGCCGCCGTTTTCAAAAATGAAAATGCGGCTGTGCTCTAAAAGCTGACCGACAATGCTTCGCACGATAATATTTTCGCTGATGCCCTTCAGCCCGGGCACCAGACAGCAGATACCCCGCACGATCAGGGTAATGCGCACCCCCGCCTGAGAAGCTTCATACAAAAGCCGGATAATAGACGGGTCCACCAGCGAATTGACTTTGGCCACAATGGAAGCGGGCAGGCCGTTTTTGGCGTTTTCGGTCTCCCTTCGGATCATCTCTTCAAAAAAGTTCCGCAAACCGGTGGGCGCCACCTTCATTTTATGGTAGACCGGCGGGGTGCTGTAGCCGGTGATGACGTTAAACAGGGAGGAAGCGTCTTCTCCAAATTCTTCCCGGCAGGTAAACACGCCGATGTCCGTATAAAATCGGGCGGTGCTGTCGTTATAATTCCCGGTGCCCATGTGCAGATAGCGCCGGAGGCCATCTTCCTCGCTGCGAACGACCAGCACGATCTTGCAGTGCGTTTTCAGCCCCTGCAGGCCGTAGATGACATGGCAGCCGGCTTTTTCGAGCTTCTTTGCCCAGCCGATATTGTTTTCCTCGTCAAACCGGGCTTTCAGTTCCACCAGCACCGTTACCTGCTTGCCGTTTTCCGCCGCTTTGATCAGGGCGGCGATGATGGGCGAATTGCCGCTGACACGGTACAGCGTCTGCTTGATGGCCAGCACCTTGGGGTCACGGGCCGCCTGATTGATAAACTTGATGACCGAGTCAAAGCTCTCATACGGGTGATGCACCATCCGGTCCTTTTCCCGGATGGCCTGAAAAATATCCTCGCATCCGAAGAAATCCGCCGGGGGATTGACGGGAACAATGGGCTTAAAGCGCAGTTCGTCCAGCCCCTTCCCTTCGAGGCGGGAAAACCGGGACAGGAAGGTCAGGTCGAGCGGGCCGTTGACTTCGTAGATCTCCTGATTTTCCACCCCGAGCATATCCACTAAAAAGTTTTTCAGCGCTTCATCGCAGCGAGCCACCAGCTCCAGCCGCACCGGGTCGCCCCGCTGACGCTTTTTCAGCGAATGCTCGATCTCCACCAGCAGGTCGTCGGCTTCTTCGTCAATATCGAGGTCGCTGTCCCGGGTAATGCGGAAGGGGCAGCAGGCTTTAATGCGGTATAATTCAAACAGATCCGACAGGCGGCTGATAATGATATCCTCCAGCAGCACGAAGCACCGGTTGCTTTCGCCGGGGATCTCCACAAAGCGGGGCAGAATGGAGGGCACCTGCACCACCGCAAAAATATCCTCCCCCTCCTTAGACAGCCGCACCGCAATATTCAGGCTTTTGTTGGCCAGCAGCGGGAAGGGCCGGGAAGTATCCACCGCCAGCGGGGTCAGCACCGGGAAAAAGAACTTATCGAAATGCCGATCTAAATGCTGCCGCTGGGTTTTGTTGAGGTCTTCCACCCGCACAAAGCGCAGGCCGCATTTTTTCAGCGCCGGCAGGAGGGACCGGTTGAAGCAGGAATACTGCTTTTTGGAAAACTCGTGAATTTTTTCCGACAGCCGCCGGAACAGCGCAGCCGCATCCAATCCGGATTCGTCCGGAAGGTCCCGCTTGGACGAATGCAGCCGGTCCATTACGCCAGCCACCCGCACCATAAAAAACTCATCTAAATTAGAGGCGGTGATGGCCAGAAAGTTCAGCCGCTCCAGAATGGGGTTTTCCTTTTCAAAGGCTTCCTCCAGCACCCGGCTGTTGAAATCCATCCAGCTCAGTTCCCGGTTATGGTACGGAAAATCCGGAGCCGAACACAGCTTTCCCGGGCGAAGCTGCGCTTTGGAAAGAGAGCGTTTTTTCCCGGAAACGCTTCCTTTGGTTTTTTGATCGTCTTTTTTCTTATCGCTCACAGCATCCACCTTTTTTCATCCGATCCGGGCAGGCGCCTTCCTTTCAAGGGGGCTTTGCCCTGCCAATCTAACAGTTTCTACCATTATACCAAGTTTTCAGGGAATAAGCAATAGATTTTGTTGCTGTTGCTAAAAAAACCGGATCCGGACGCACAAAAAAGGACGCCGCTTTCCTTTCATCGGGAAAACGGCGCCGGTTCTGAACAAGGAATTGTCAGCCCCGAAGAGCCTGCTGCAGCCACACATAGCCTAAATCCAGCGCGGAGAACAAGCTGGGCTGCTCGCTGGATTTTACGATCGCTTTTTGCGGGCTGACGTTGATGTCGGTGTTCACAAGCTGCACATACGTCCTGCTCGCCACGGGAAGATCGCCAAAAGAAGCATCCTCCGGCGTCAGGGGGCTGAGCGTTTTCTTGGAGCGCACCTGAATGCGGACCACAAACGGGTCCCGCATATCACCGTAATACAAAAGGTCCCCGCTTCGCACCAGCGGCTTCCCTTTGTACATCGGGAATTGTGTTTCTTTTTCTGCCATGGATCTGCCTCCGTTTCATTTATCAAACAAGCCGAGATAATTCCTCAGCAAAGCCTCCAGCAAATCATCCCGGTCGATCTTCAGGATGAGGCTTCTGGCGTTCTTGTACGTAGTGATGTAGGCAGGATCTCCCGACATCAGGTAGCCGACCATCTGGTTCACGGGGTTGTAGCCCTTTTCCTTGAGGGCATTATACACCGAAATCAGGGTCATCCGGGTGGACGTATTGATTTTATCAACGGAGAATTCAATTGTATTGCCGCTTGCGTTTGCATCGGTATGCATCCATACCACCTCCTACTAAGCATCATTGTAACATATTTCCAGGATAAATACAATAGTCATTTTGTCATTTCATCCAGAAAATGTACCGGCCGCAGGCGCCTGAAGATGACAAAAAGGCAGGAATGCACATCCTGCCTTTTGCCTGAAAACTGCGGAGGACAAGGGATTTGAACCCTCGCGCCGGTTTCCCGACCTACTCCCTTAGCAGGGGAGCCCCTTCACCACTTGGGTAATCCT
>CACYCG010000024.1 GCA_902772855.1 uncultured Ruminococcus sp. | reverse complement strand
TGCACAGGCCTCACCTCCATCACCATCCCGAACAGCGTGACGAGCATTAAAGATAGAGCGTTTAAGTACTGCACAAGCCTCACCTCCGTCACCATCCCGGCCAGTGTGACGAGCATTGGGAATTGGGTGTTTGAGGACTGCAAAAGCCTCACCTCCATCACCATCCCGGCCGGCGTGACGAGCATTGGATTTGCGGCGTTTGAGAACTGCCCCGGGCTGACCCTCCACGCTCCCGCCGGGAGTGCCGCAGAACGTTATGCACGGGACAATAAGATTCCCTTTGCAGCGCTGCCGTCCCCGTCTGCTCCGGCCAAGCCTGCTCCGACTCCCGCTCGTCCTGTGCCCACTGCCAGCAAACAGCCCGCCTACACCCCGGAAACGGAGTTTGAAACGGAGGCCCTTGCAGACGGGACCCTGACCATCAAAAAATATAAAGGGAAGGGAGCTTCCGTTCTGATTCCCCCGGTCATTCAGGGCAAGCGGGTGACGAGCATTGGAAATGGGGCGTTTTACGAGTGCACGAACCTTACCTCCGTCACCATCCCGAACAGTGTGACGAGCATTGGAGATTGGGCGTTTGATGGCTGCACAAGCCTCACCTCCGTCACCATCCCGAACAGCGTGACGAGCATTGGAGATTGGGCGTTTGAAGGCTGCATGAGCCTCACCTCCGTCACCATCCCGAACAGCGTGACGAGTATCGAAGAATATGCGTTTATGAACTGCACGAGCCTGACCTCCGTCATCATTCCAGACAGCGTGACGAGCATTGGAGAGGGGGCGTTTTCCGGCTGCCCCCATGTCACCCTGAAAAGCCCGGTCAAGGGGCTGTTCGGGACAAGCTATGTCAAAACCTACGCCAAAAAACACAAACTTCGCTTTGAAGCGCTGTAATTTTCTTAAAACCATCAGACAGCAAAACGCACCGGCTTGCGGGGATAAACCCGAAGCCGGTGCGTTTAATTTGACGGCATCGTCTGAAGGATCAAACGAAAAAAGTCCTCCAATTCCTGCCGGTGAAGGGCGACCTGTTCTTTCTGCGCCACCCCGCACAGGGCGGCCGCCCCGCCCCACGCAATATCCAGATGACCGTAAAAATGCCGGATGGTTTCTGTCAGGCGCTGCAGCTCCTGCTCGCCCGGACCGGTCCTCAGCACGATGGCAAACCCGGTTTTGCCCGCTCCGAGGGAAGCGTGGGGCTGGTGGGTGTTGCTGTAGGGAGTGCAGCGGTCGATAAAGGCCTTGAACTGCCCGGGAACATCCGCCCAGTAGGAAGGGGACACCGCCACAATGAGGTGCGCTGCCTCCCATTCCCGCAGAAAAACGGACAAATCGTCCTGCTGCGGGCAGCGGGCGGTCTGGTGACAGAGGCGGCAGCCTTTGCAAAAGGCGATCTGATAATCGTCTATACAAACAGCGGTGACGTTCAGGCGCTCCGACAAAGCCTCTGCGGTCAGCCGGACGATTTCGGCTGTGGCCCCGGTGCGGACCGGGCTGCAGTTGATAACAAGTGCGTTCATAATACCTCCCCGGACAATTGTTCTATTCCTTCTTTGAATTGGTGAAACCGGGGCGGAAAATGCTGGTGCCCCGAAGCGTGGATCGTTCTTCCGTTCAGGCGGGCGGTAAAGGAAAACATGGTGCCGTCCTTCAGCCCCGGGAAGGGGCGCCCGTGAAATCCGTCCCAGCGCTGCACCCGGCAGCGCCGCAGCAGGTGCAGCACCTCATCGGCCCGGCAAAAGCCTGTTTCTTCCGTTTGGCCTGCGGTCCTGCTCAGCACGGCCCGGTCCCCTTCCCGGAGAATCCGGTACCGCACGAGCCGGCGCATGGTGCTTATGGTCAGGCAGACCTCGTCCCAATCCTCCGGGGGCCTGAAAAACCAGAACACGGCTCAGCGGTGAATGAGCAGACGGGTTGGTTCTTCTTCTCCGTCGCCCTGCGCCATGCAGAAAAACTCCCAGCCGTAGCGCTCGTAAAAGCCGGTGTGGTCGGTGACTAAATATACCGGGGAGATCCCTTTTTGCCGCAGGTCTTCCACCGCTACATTCAGGAGCTTTCCGGCAATCCCCTGAGAGCGGAAGGCTTCCTCCGTGTACACGGCGCAGATGTTCGGGGAAAGGTCTTTTCGGTCGTGGAAATCGTTTTCAATGACGCCCAGTCCGGCGATAATGTCCTCACCGTTCAGGCAGAGGTACCAGCCCAGTTCGGTCTCCCCGCTGAGATAAGCCTGCATACATTCTTCGTAGGCTTCCGTCGGAACGCCCCATTTGCTGTGGAACCACTCAGCCGCTGTGTGCATCAGGGAAGGCATTTCCCGAAGGGTGATATAATGGCAGTTCATAGTCAGTCTCCTTTTGAGTAGATTTGAAGGATAGTATAGCACACGGGAATGGGGATATATTTCTTTTGCGGAACTATTTTCAGGGGGGGCGGTGGGAAAAATAGTGAAAAAGCCTTCAAAATTGGTGATTTTTCATAAAAAATGATTGAAATCAGGAAAAGCTTATGGTACGATGGAGCTGCTGTTACAAAAAATGGCAGATTATGCCGAAAGAAGGGTTGAAAAAACAAAATGAAAAAGAATCTTGTCAAAAATCTGATTTTTGCAGGAGCAGTGGTGGTGTACATCATCTGCTGCTTTGCCATGACCCCGCTCACGCAGGCGGTCGTCATGGACGGGGACACAGCCGTCGGTTCCCTGTGGTCCCTGCTGCCGCCGATCGTCGCCATCGGGCTGGCGCTGATCACCAAAGAGGTGTATTCCTCCCTGTTCATCGGGATCCTCTCGGGAGCCGTGATCGGGGCGGTGGCGCTGGGCACCGGTTTTGAGGGCGTGATGACCTACGTTGTGAACGAAGGCCTGATCGCCAACGCAGCGGACAGCTACAACGTGGGTATTTTAGTATTTTTGGTCGTTCTCGGCGCCATCGTCGCCCTGATGAACAAGGCGGGCGGCAGCCGGGCCTACGGCGAATGGGCCGCCAGGCACATCAAAACCCGTGCGGGCGCCAACCTGTCCACCTTCCTGCTGGGCGTGCTGATTTTTGTGGACGATTATTTCAACTGCCTGACGGTCGGTTCCGTCATGCGGCCGGTCACGGACAAGCACAAGGTCTCCCGTGCCAAATTAGCCTACCTGATCGACGCCACCGCTGCGCCGGTGTGCATTATTGCCCCCATTTCCTCCTGGGCGGCCGCTGTGAGCGGCACGGTGGAAGGGGTGAACGGTATTCAGCTTTTCATCAGCACCATTCCCTACAATCTCTATGCCCTGCTCACCCTGATCATGGTGCTGTTCATTTCCATCACCAACGTGGATTACGGCTCCATGCGTATCCATGAGCGCAACGCTATTCAGGGCGATCTGTTTTCCGGCAGCCGGAAGACCTATCAGGAAGAGGACAAACCCTCCACTTCCAAAGGAAAGGTCGTGGACCTGATCTTCCCGGTGCTGCTGCTGATCGCCGCCTGCGTGGTGGGAATGCTCTACACCGGCGGTCTGTTCGCAGGCGAATCCATTGTGGACGCCTTTGCCAACTGCGATGCCTCCGTGGGCCTGTCATTGGGGTCCCTGGGCGCGCTGCTCATCATCATCCTGTATTTCCTGCTCAGAGGCGTTCTGAAGTTTAATGAATGCATGGATTCCCTCGTGTCCGGTTTCAAGCAGATGGTTCCCGCCATTCTGATCCTTGTCTTTGCCTGGACCCTCAAATCCATGACCAACCGGCTGGGGGCGGGCGAGTTTGTCAAGGGCCTGGTCGAAAACGCCACTGCCGTCCAAATCCTCCTTCCGATGCTCCTCTTCTTAGTGGCGCTGGGGCTTTCCTTTGCCACCGGCACCTCCTGGGGCACCTTCGGCATCCTCATCCCCATCGTCACCAGCGTCTTCAGCGGACAACTGGCCGACGTGGAAACGACCGGCATTCCCACTATGGTCATCATCTGCATTTCCGCCTGCCTGGCGGGAGCGGTCTGCGGCGACCATTGTTCCCCCATTTCGGACACCACCATCATGGCGTCCACCGGGGCGCAGTGCGACCATGTAACGCACGTTTCCACCCAGCTTCCCTATGCCCTCACCGTAGCGGGCGTTTCGGCGCTCGGCTACCTGCTTTCAGGCTTCGTGCAGAACGTCTTTGTCGTGCTCGGGGTGTCCGTGGTGCTGATGATCGGCGTGCTGTTTGTCATCCGCCTGCTGCTCGGGGACGATAACAAAGCCCTCCCGGAAAGCCCCTCCTCGGCCGCAGCCTCCCAGAAAAAAACCGGCGCAGTGGCTCCCGCTAAACCGGCTGCCCCCGCAAAGAGCTCCTCTTCCGCCGGCGGAAAAAAGAAAAGGAAAAAATAAGGCTCCCTGAAACCAACAACGCCCGCTGCCTGTTCGGACAGCGGGCGTTTTGATGCATAAGAAATTATTTGTCGAGGGTCTCTTCGGCTGAGTCTGCGGCAGGGAGAAGTCCCTGTTTGGCGGCTAACGCAGCGGAAATATCCTCCTGCGACAAAGCGGGCGCTTTGGGAGAAAGCACAAAACCGCAGCTGTCTCTCGGAAGGATGATCTCGTCGTCATCGACCATCGTTCCCATAAAGGTTTTTCCTCCGATGAACTCCGCCGGCATATGGAACCGGATCGTCTGGTCGGAAGCGTTGAACACGCACAGCAGGCGTTCGTTTTCGTCTTCCCGGATATAGCCCATCGTGCGGCCGCCGGAGCCGTATTCCAGCAGGTCCCCATCGACAAGGCAGGAACAGGCATGGCGCATCTGACCGAGCTGGCGATACCAGCTAAGCAGTTCCTCATCTTCCCGTCCCCAGGGGTAGGTGCCCCGGTTAAAGGGATCCCGGTAGCCTTCCACACCGGCCTCATCGCCGTAATAAATGCAGGGAACGCCGGGGAGGGTGTACAGAATGCCGCTGGCGAGGCGCATCCGGCGCAGGCCATAGGCCCGCTGTTCCGGGGAAAGATGGGTCGCAGCCTGCCATTCCCGGCCGCGGCCGTTCTGCCGTTCACCGGCAAGCAGGGTGATGACCCGTTCGGTATCATGGGTGCCGAGCAGATTCATCAGAGAGCGGATGACCGGCCGGGGATAATTCTCCAGCACGTTGAGCACGATCTCAATCATATCCCGCCCGTCGCCGCAGTCTAAAAAGCCTAAGATGGCGTCCCGGAACGGATAGTTCATCACACTGTCGAGCGACTTGCCGTAGAGGAAACTGCGCCGGGAGCCGTAGCTTTCCTTGTTGGAAGCGTCTTCCCACACTTCTCCGAGCAGGAGAGCGTCGGGTTTTTCCGATTTGACAGCCTCCCGGATATATTCGATAAAGCGGTCGGGCAGTTCGTCGGCCACGTCCAGCCGCCATCCGCTGTTGCCCGCGCGCAGCCATTTGCGGATAATGCCGTTTTCGCCGTTGATGTATTCATTAAACGATTCAGACAATTCCTCCACTTCCGGCAGGGTGTCGAATCCCCACCAGGAATTGTAGACGTTGGGCCATTCAATGAACTTATACCAGGTGAAATACGGGGATTCCTTGGAATGATAAGCGCCGGTATCCGGATAGCGGTTTTGGCGGTTGAAATAAATGCTGTCGCTGCCGGTGTGACTGAACACGCCGTCGTTGATGATCCGGATCCCGCATTCGGCGGCTTTTCGGCACAGCTCCCGGAAATCGTCCTCATCGCCGAGGACGGGGTCGATGCGCTCATAATTGCCGGTATCATAGCGGTGGTTGGAATAGGCCTCAAAAATCGGGTTCAGATAAATGCAGGTCACGCCCAGACTTTGCAGGTAGGGGAGCTTCATGGTAATGCCCTTGAGGTCCCCGCCGAAGAAATCGGAATTGGTGACAATCCCGTTTTCATCCGGACGCCAGTCCGGAATGCGGTACCAGTCGGTGTGCAGCTTTTTGTCCGGGTAGATGCCGGTTTTCGGCTCGCCGGAGCAAAAAAAGCGGTCCGGGAAAATCTGATACATAATGCCTCCGGGCAGCCAGGAGGGGGTCTGAAAATCCTTTTCGTAGCAAAGAAGCTGGAACCGGGGGTCATGGTCGGTTTCGGACAAATAGCCGTCCCCGCCAAAGCCTTTCATTATATAGCGCTTGCCGTAGCAGGTGTCCAGCCCGAAATGATACCAGTACAGCCCGACGTGCTCCATCTCAGCGTCGCATTCCCACTGTTCATGGTCATCCCCGACCATGCCGCACCAGTACATCCCAAAAATAATGGTATCCCCGAACCGGTCGTCCTTGACAGCCAAAAAAGCCCCGGAACAATGCAGGTCTCTGGGGAGAGTGATTTTGAAATGCAGCCGGGTGCCAAAGGGCACCGCCCCGGTGGGGGAACGAAAGGCCGCATCACGAGAATTGAAGAGTTTCATGTATCTGTCCCTCGTTTACTGTTTGTTCATATTTAACTGGATAAGATTATAATACCTTTTCGGCTGTCTGTCAAGCCGGTAAAGGGGAAGAAATAAACGAAAAGTAACCAGAAACTGCCGGAAAAGGCTAAGTTTGCAAAAAGGCGTCGTCGGGAGGGCAGGACGGAGTCCTGTCGTTACCGTATTCACTGCGGAAGAAGCAGAGATGGTTTATGGTCCCGCCCGACAGGGAAACAGTCAGAGGGAACCCCCTCTGTCGCCTAAAGGGTGACAATTTATTGTATAATACACAAAAACGGGCTTGACTTATTCGCCTCAGGCTGTTATCATATAGTACAGAAAACAATAAAATCTTTCTTAAAAGATAGGTGACCGCCATGAAGAGCATCATTTCCGCAAATCTGACAGCGTTAGCTGAAGAAAAAACCGCATCTGATTCTGCACTGACCATTCCGAAGCAGGCAGAGGCAAT
The DNA here is from genome assembly GCA_902772855.1 of uncultured Ruminococcus sp. Taxonomy (GTDB): domain Bacteria; phylum Bacillota; class Clostridia; order Oscillospirales; family Acutalibacteraceae; genus UBA1213. The sequence continues at coordinate 1,721 of CACYCG010000024.1, read as the reverse complement.
CGGTATTCCGTATCCTACGTTTATGAAATATCTGAGGGGAGGCATAGAATGTTCCGCTACCAATGTTGCGAAGATGGCAGACTATTATCATGTCAGCGCAGATTATATTTTGGGCAGGACGAGATCAAAAACACTGGAACCGGATCTGCAAGGCCTTGCGGTGAAGCTTAATCTGAGTGATGAAGCCGTACAGCAGCTGCTCACACCGTGGATATACAATGGCCGCCAGACGGTTATGACATACGAGGACCAGTTTGAAAACATCCAGTCAGTCGTTGACAGTTTTCTGAGTCAGAATTTGCCGTTCAAGATCGCAGAAATGATTGACGAGGAACAAACCGAGTTCGCTGCCTATATTTGCAGGTTAAAGCAAATAGATGTCAATTTCGATAATAGACAAGAGTCGGTCATGAAAGCCTTTTCCGTAATAACCGGATGGGAGAATATTTCTAACGCTATGAATTATAGGCTGTCGTTACTTCTGCCGGAATTCAAAAAGAAGTATCTGGAGCATCTCTATACGATTCAGGAGCAGATGAATGAAAAAATCTACAAGATGCTGACCGCGGACGGTGAAGAAAGCCAGCGAGAAAGCGTGGAAGAATACAACCGGTATCTTTCGATGCTGGAATAAATGATGGAAGACATGAAAGGGGTGATGTCCTATGGTTGATTTTGAACGACAAAGGAAAAGAGCATAGACAAGTTGCTGGTAACAACAAGTTTATGCCCTTAAAGGAGTTATGATTTACTCATAACCGTGACACGTTCAGTATATCATAATTCCTTCTCCTTTGTCAATTGACAGAAAGTAAGAATTTCCGTTTACGTTTCTGCTTTCCCGATTGACGGGAGAAAGGAGTATATTTTGAAGAAAAACAACAATTTAATACGTTTGCTCAATCTGAACTACTTAACACTTACGAACAGGACTGTGTCAAGCGGTGATATGGATTTGCCCGCTATCAACTGTAATGTTTCCGTATACCCTGATTTTATTGCCTTATATAGCCAAAAAAGTCTTTATCATAAAACAGAACATACGGCATTGGGATTTTTTCAGTTCGACAAGGATTTTGATGGCAAATACGGTCTGTATTGGGCTATTTACTATCATGTTGAAGAACGCTTGGCGTATTTCAAAAATCGTTTCAAAGGGGTCAGGTATGTCATCATTCCCGATTTTTCGGAACTTGGCGATATTCACAAAATCGAAAATAACTATCGTTTGTTCAAAGGGCGAGTTATTGGACTTTGGTTCATGTTTGAAATAGGCGCCATAGTTATACCCAATATTACTTTTCCGACTGAGCAAAGCGCCGATTTTGCACTCAACGGGTACGAAGATTGTTCCGTAGCAGCCATTAGCACCAAGGGTCATATGGACAATCCGGCTGAAAACATAAGATTAAGGCAAAACATCGCCTTGACTGTCGATAAGCTGCCAAAGCTCAAAACACTGATTGTTTACGATGTGTGCAGTACAAATGATTCCACGATTGAAACATTTTCTTATGCTGCCCAAAAGGGTATTGAGATTATTATTCCTGATAATACGCTGAAAACCCGTAATATGGAGATGTATCGTGAAAGGCATGCTCCTCGAAAGGCGGTGGTATCATGAACCACAGCAATTCAGGACTTGCACACGGTACAAACGGCTCTCCACAGCTTACGCTTGAAAATGGAGAAATGGCTGCAAAGGCGAAAGAAAATGAAGC
>CACYCG010000023.1 GCA_902772855.1 uncultured Ruminococcus sp. | reverse complement strand
TAAGAATAATATTATCTTTTGCCATTATACTCCTCCTATTGTCAGCGGTGTCTTCCGCCGCCTCCGTGACTTCCGCCGCCATGATGAGAATGGCCTCCTCCATGTCCGCCGGAGCTGCTTTCGATTTTTGTCTTGGTTGTATGCTCCCGCAGGAAGATATCCTGCTGGTTGGTGATCCGGCAGCGGTTTTTCGAAGTGTATACCGCAGCGCTCGCCGATTCCCGGAACTTATACTTTTTTCTGATGGAGGCCGCCCCCGCAAATCCTACGGTCAGGCCAATGCCCACGGCAATCAGGAAAAACAGCCACATCCCACGGTAGGGGGAAAAGGAACAATCAATGACTCTGCCGTAACACATCCAGCGGTAGCAGCCCTTTTCTTGATTATAATAACAGGAATCAAACTGCGGGCCTTTTTCGTGAATCTTTTTGAGCTGCTTTAAATACGCCTCGATCGCCTGATAGATCTTGTTGTAATGGATGGATTTTCCGGAGGACGGAAGATAGTCATACAGCGCATCCAGAAGGTCCTCTACACGGCTGACAACGCCGGATTTGTCATCGGTGTAGTAGAGTTTCGCATCGTGATAGGTGTCGATGTAATCGTAGGCGCTGGCGCTTTCTTCAAAATCAAGATACAGAAAAATGCTGTTATCGTCCCACTTTGTCCCGAAGAGCCTTTCGGAACCGTAGGCTGCAAATTTCTCTGTGAGGCTGTCGTTTCTTCCCCGCAGACCGCCCAGAAAGATGGCCACGTTCATGCCGATCTCATCGGCTGTCTGCTGCACGTCTTTTTCGAGCTTTTTCAGCAGGGCATCGTTATTGCCAAAAAAGATCTCCGCTTCATCCCGGAGATAGGCATTGTCGGTTTTATAATAGTACTCCTCTCCGAGCAGGGCGTCATCCCACTGATTGACCGAATACGAAAAAATATGCCTTGGCTTGACAATGTCGGAATTGCCGGAAGAAGACGACTTTTTGGTATCGGCGGAGGAAGAGACCTGCGATGTCTGGGACGACGCCTGCACCGTGGACACAGAAGAAACCGCCGCAACCGGCAGGGAAAAAATCAACAGCGCCGCCGCCGAGAGCAGGAGGGACACAAGCCGTTTCGTTTTCATATCAGAAACCCTCCTATTCCATAGCAGGCCGCAAAAATGATCAGCCCCACCAAAAATCCTCTCAGCGCCATGAAAAACGCCAGCTTTTTCCGGTTGATGGGAAGCTCTCCGGCGATCTTTCCGGTTTGCCCGTTGATGGCATATTCCCACACCTTGCCCTTATAATGAAAGGTCATGAACCAGACCGGCAGAAGCATATAATCCCACCGCACCCGGCGGACCGAATGATCGACGTGGCGGTTATGCACACGGGAAAAGGAAACGGTTTCGTCCATTTTCTGCTCGTTGCTCTGGAACATCCGCTCCTCGATCCGGGGGTAGATATGGTCTTTGTCCACGTCGTATTTATCGGCAAAGAAGCCGCTGAGATAGGCCATGTCAAAATCCTTTAGCTGTGAATAATCGAAGGGTTCGATGGCTTCCATCAGGTCGTCTTCGATTTTCAGGGAGCCGTCCGCCGGGATGCCGTCATATTCCGCATGGATGTCCCGGACGACATGATAATAAGATGTCTTACAATAGCGGTAATTGCCGGAAGTCCAGGTTTTGACCCGCTCCGCATCGGCGTCCAAATGCGAAGAGGTGACCGCATCAAACACCCAGAACGGGACATACAGACCGGTCATTTTTTCAAGCTGAAGATCGGAAGCCAGATCTTTCGGGACATACCGTTTTCCTTTGATCCAGTTTTTGAAGTAAGACAGCGCCATATCCTTGCCGAAAGCGAACGGGAGGACCTTGGCGGGACGGTACATACCTTCCACCCGCCCCTTCAGGATGACGGGGTTATGACAGTAAAAACAAAATGACGCAGCGGTGTTCATATCCGAAACGATTTGAGAACCGCAGCTCGGGCATTCATACATTCGGGTATTTTCGCTGAACTCCTGTTCAGAAGCGTTTTCCGGGTCGAAAGAATCCGGTCGGGGAAACTGCTGCAGGCGTTCCTGCACCCGGGACTGGTCCTGCTCCTGCTCTCTGCGCTGCTGAAGCATGGCATTGACCTGCTGCTCAGAAAACTCGCTGCGGCAATATTCGCAGCAGAACAACTGCTTATCCGGGTCAAATTTCAGATCAGCACTGCAGTTCGGGCACCGATAGAGTTTGACATCCATTCCTGACACCTCACCTTTTGTGATGATTACAACGATCTGATCAAATTATACTATACCCCTCCCCCAATGTCAAACGTTTCCTAAACCAG
>CACYCG010000022.1 GCA_902772855.1 uncultured Ruminococcus sp. | reverse complement strand
TGGACCGAAACTTTGCTTTCCTTTGCAAGACTTTTAGCGTTTTCTTTAGGTTCAAGCCCCGGAAGGGGGGTCTGGGGGCACTCCCCCGGATATGGGTCCAGCGTCACGCTGGCTGGGGGCACTCCCCCAGACCCGGGTCCAGCGTCACGCTGGCCCCCGGCGGCGGTGGTGTTAGTCGGGGCGGAGAACCTTATCGTCATCTGCAAAATAGATCTGGTACCAGAGCAGGAAGACGTAAATTGTCCAGACCTTGCGGCTGTTGTCCTCTTTGCCGTTGAAATGGTCGTCCAGATAGGAAACGATGACATCGGTGTGGAAGAACTTCTGAGCCGTTTCGGACGTAAACATTTTTTTCACAGTTTCATAGTAAACGGGATCCTTCAGCCAGACCCGTGTCGGCACGGGGAAGCCCAATTTTTTCTTTTCGGCGGTAGCTTTAGGCAGATGGCGCAGGGCGGCCTGGCGCATGGCGTATTTTGTGGTGCCGTGGGCGATCCGCAGGCGGGTGGGAATGGTGCGGGCCACTTCAAACACCTTTTTATCCAAAAACGGCACCCGCAGCTCCAAAGAATTCGCCATGCTCATGCGGTCGGCTTTCAGCAGGATATCGCCCACCATCCAAAGGTTGATGTCGAGATACTGCATTTTGGTTTCCTCGTCATAGCCTTTGACACGGTCGTAATACTTCCGGCAGAGATCCTGCGGGCGGGTGACGATGGACGGATCCTGCAGCAGAAGCCGCTTTTCTTCGTCATCGTACATAAACGCATTTCCGATGAACTTGTCTTCCGTTTTTCTGGCGCCCCGGAGCACAAAGCCCCGGCCCTTGACGTGGGGCCATTTTTTGGCGCTGCGGGCGAGGGCATAGCGCATTTTTTCCGGAAGGATCTTCTGGTACATTCTGAAAACGTGCGGTTCATTGTAGACTGTGTAGCCGCCGAACAATTCATCGGCGCCTTCCCCGGACAGCACTACTTTGACGTGTTCGCTGGCCAATTTGGAAACAAAATACAAAGCGATACAGGACGGGTCCGCCAAAGGCTGGTCCATCTGGTACTGCACCTTCGGGACAGCCGCCCAGAACTCTTCCGAACCGATCAGGTGCGTGTAATGCCGGACTCCGATCTCTTTCGACAGATTCTGCGCCCAACTGATCTCGTTATACTTTTCTCCGAAATCAAACCCGACGGTAAAGGTTTTCTGGTCGGCAAAATAGGTAGCTACATAGCTGGAATCCACTCCGCTGGACAGGAAGCACCCGACTTCCACGTCGCTGATCTTATGCGCTTCCACAGAATCTTCAAAGGCTTTTTCAATATTATCCACGGCCTGCGCTTCCGTGAGGGTCTCATCGGGCGCAAAGGTCGGTTCAAAATAGCGTGTGGTTTTGACTTTTCCTTCCCGGAACCACAGATAATGCCCGGGGAGCAGACAGTAAATCCCCTCAAAAAATGTTTCCGGCGGGACGGCATACTGAAAAGAAAGATAATGATCAAGTGCTTTTGCATTGAACTTTTTCTGGTATTTGGGGTATTCGAGAATACTTTTGATCTCCGACCCGTACACTAGCTCTCCTTCTACGACGGCATAATGCATGGGCTTGATCCCGAAAAAGTCCCTTGCTAAAAACAGGGAACCGTCTTTGGTGTTGTACACGGCAAAGCCGAACATTCCCCGCAGGCGCATCAGCAGCTTTTCGCCCCATTCCTCAAAGCCGTGGATCAGCACCTCGGAATCGGACTGCGTTTCAAAACGATGCCCTGCTGCCAGCAGTTCTTCCCGCAGGGCCTTATAGTTGTAGATCTCTCCGTTGAACATCAGCACCAGGCTTTTATCCTCATTGAAGATCGGCTGATGCCCGGTGTCCAGGTCAATGATGCTCAGGCGGCGAAATCCCATGGAAATGGAGTCGTCCGAGTAAAACCCGGAGCTGTCCGGTCCACGGTGTGTGATGACGTCCGTCATGCGCTGAAGAACTTCGGCTTGCTGGGCAATCTTTCCGGTAAATCCGCATAATCCGCACATAATTGTTTCCTTCTTCCTTTTTTCACTGCGTTGCTTTTCTTCATCGGAAAAGTACTTTTAGATTTTACCACTTTTATTCGTTATATGCAATAAGGTCCTTCGTTTTTTCTCTTTTTTCGGACGGCGGCGTTCCCTGTGCACCGACAGGCAGACTCAGCTTAAAAAATCCTCCACCACCTCCCGCAGATGGACAGGGTCCAACTGCTCTTCCTCCATCAGACGGCAAAGATCGGAAACCGCTTTCCGGTCGGGGGAGATATCCTCCACGGCCGCTTTCGTGATTATCTTTGAACCGTTTTTCTGACAGATCCGGATGCCGTAGGTGATCGTTTCGGGGAAATCCTCTCCGGAGAGGGAAGTGGCGATCAGCCGATACAAAAGCAAAGATTCTGCGGGGGTTGTCATAGGGTTTCTGCACTCCTTTTCAAAGTTGTGCTCTCATTATAGAGTCAGGTCCCTATGGCATCAATAGCACGGGAGTTGATTTGGATATCCCCCTTTTTTCCGGGTTTTGCAGCAGAGAAGGCAGAAAAAAGCGGCAGCCGCTTAAAAAGGCGGCTGCCGCTGAAGGGCGGTAAGTTAAAATTATCGGATCCGGCTGCCGGGGGGAACGTCGTCCGCAAAAAGGACCGTGACCCGGTCGCCGCAGTCGGCGGCCAGGATCATGCCCTGGCTTTCCACCCCGCACAGCACGGCGGGCTTGAGGTTGGAAACCACGATCACCGTATGCCCGATGAGGTCTTCCGGGCGGTAGAAAGAGGCGATGCCGCTGGCCACGATGCGGTCTATTCCGGAGCCGTCGTCAAGGGTCAGGCGAAGGAGTTTTTTGGATTTTTTCACCGGCTCGCAGGCGGTGACACGGGCGGCGGTGAGGGATACTTTCAGGAAGTCTTCGATGCCGATGAGAGCGACCCCTTCCGTTTTGGCGGCAGGAGATGCTTTTTCGGGAGCCGGAGCGGCGGCTTTGGCGGCTGCGGCTTTTTGCTCGTCAATGATTTTATTCAGCTCGTCGATCTCTTTTTCCACGTCGATGCGGGGGAAGATGATGGCGCCCTTGTGCACCGTCACGTCTTTCGGAAGCACTCCGAAGGAGGCAGTGTTTTCATACCGCACGTCTTCCTTGGAAGCGCCGATCTGCTCCCAGATGCGGGGCATGGTCTCCGGCATGAAGGCGCTCAGCAGAGTAGAAACGATGCGGATGGTCTCCAGCAGAGTATACAGGACAGCCGCCAGCCTGGCCCGCTTGCTTTCGTCTTTTCCCAGCACCCAGGGGGCGGTTTCGTCAATGTATTTGTTGGCACGGGACACCACCCGGAAGATTTCCGTCAGGGCAAGATTGAGCTGTGTTTTATCCACATATTCGTCCACGATGGCCGACAAAGCGGTCGCTTCGGCGATCATGTCGTCATCAATGGGATCGGCTTCCCTTTCGGCGGGGAGCTGTCCGCCAAAATACTTGTCAACCATCGCCACGGTGCGGGAAACGAGGTTTCCAAGCCCGTTGGCCAAGTCGGTATTGATGCGGTTGATCATGACTTCGTTGGAGAAGGAACTGTCCGCTCCCAGTGCCATTTCCCGCAGAATATGGTAGCGGATGGCATCGGCGCCGTAGCGTTTTCCCAGCATGAGCGGATCCACCACGTTTCCGAGGGATTTGGACATTTTCTGACCGTTGAAATTGATCCAGCCGTGCACCGCTAAATGTTTCGGAAGCGGCTCTTCGAGCGCCATGAGGATGGCGGGCCAGATGATGGCATGAAAGCGCATAATATCCTTTGCCACCATATGCACGTCGGCGGGCCAATAGGTCTGGTAGTCGTGGTAGCGGTCGTTTTCATAGCCGAGGGCGGTGATATAGTTGGAGAGAGCGTCCACCCAGACATAGACAACGTGCTTTTCGTCAAAGGAGACCGGCACGCCCCAGGTAAAGCTGGTGCGAGACACGCAGAGGTCTTCCAGACCGGGTTTGATGAAATTGTTCACCAATTCCACCGCTCTTGTTTTTGGGCGCAGGTAGTCGGTTTCGGTGAGCAGTTTTTCAATGCGCTCTGCAAAAGGAGACATCCGGAAGAAATAGGCTTCTTCTCTGGCCTCCACCACCTCTCTGCCGCAGTCCGGACATTTTCCGTTGACAAGCTGAGAATCTGTCCAGAAGCTCTCACAGGGAGTGCAGTATTTTCCTTTATATTCGCCTTTATAGATGTAGCCCTTATCATACAGGGTCTTGAAGATCTTTTGCACCGATTCCACATGGTAATCGTCCGTGGTGCGGATGTAGCGGTCATAGCTGATGTTCATAAAGCTCCAGAGATGTTTGAACACGGCTACGATCTCATCCACATAGGCCTGCGGGGTAACGCCCTTTTCGGCGGCCTTTTGTTCGATCTTCAGTCCATGCTCATCGGTTCCGGTGAGAAACATGACGTCATAGCCCTGCATCCGCTTATAGCGTGCGATCGAATCGCAGGCGGCGGTGGTATAACAATGGCCGATATGCGGATTGCCCGAAGGGTAATAGATCGGCGTGGTGATATAGAACTTTTCACCCGGATGTTTTTGCATAAATGATCCCCCTGTTCCAACGGTTTTGCAAGAAAACCGAAACTGAATTCAATACTCTATCCATTATACCATCTTTTTCTCAAATTGCAACCGCCAGCGTGACGCTGGACCCGAGTCTGGGGGAGTGCCCCCAGGCAGCGTGACGCTGCACCCATATCCGGGGGAGTGCCCCCGGACCCCCCGTTCGGGGCTTACAGTCAATGAAGACGCCCAAGGTCTT
>CACYCG010000021.1 GCA_902772855.1 uncultured Ruminococcus sp. | reverse complement strand
GGCTTTACGGAGATCCTGAACATAGGGTAAGTTCCGGAAACAGGATGCCTGAGAGCAAGGAGAAACTATGGAACAAACAAGCTGTTCCGCCGAAAAGCGTTTTCAATGCCCGTGAACTCGGCGGATACCGCACTGCTGACGGCAGAACCGTCAGAAGAAGCGGTCGTGATGGAGGATGATCTGCTCACGAACGAATACCATGCTGCAAGGATTGAACAGACAAGAAGGAGCCTTCCGGCAGCGGGCCGCGAAGACAGGGTGACGGAAAAAGCAGTTCTTGTGTTTGATGGAGTGGACGGACGATGTATGGAAAATGCGATCGCATGGGTATGGGAGACGTGCGGCTCTGTTCTTGACAATATCCGCAGGGAGCTGATGATCTCAGACGAAGAGATCGCTCTTCTGAAAAGGAAATACCTGCTTTGAGGGATGGACTTCGCCGCTGTTTCCGGTCCGGATCGGAACACAGGGGTCTCCCGCCGGTCGCTCCCCTGCGGACAGCTCCCGGCAGAACAATATCATGAACATCAGCACAATCGGCTCTATCGGGCTAAAACAAATTATACGAGGAGGAAAACAATATGATGAACAGGAAAACAAAGATTCTCACGCTGGCTCTGGCAGCAGCGCTGGCGTTGGGAGCTGCTGCCTGCAGCAGCGGCTCCGGCTCGGGTTCCGGCAAAACCACCGAAAGCTCCGCCGCTTCCTCTGCAGACAAGAAGACTTCCACGGACGACAAGGACGAGAGCAGCGCATCGGCAAGCTCTGACGCAGACAAGGAAAGCTCCGATGCGGACGAGAAAAGCTCCGATATCGCAGCCGAAATCGACCTCAAAACCGCTGATTACAGCAGCCCCGCCGTTACGATTGAGTTCGGGCAGTTTGAGGAAATCAAGAAAACCACCGAAGAAATGCAGACCGGCAAATATGATGGCCAGGTCATCAAGGTGACGGGTGTCAGCCAGAAGAGAATGAGCAGCTGCACCGTTATGGAGCGGGACGAATCCACCGGCACCGGCTACGGCATGACCTACTATCTGGACGGTCATCCCGCCCTCAGCGAATACCCCGCAGAGGATGCTAAAGTAGAGCTCCTCGGCGTGGTTACGATCGGCGACTACGGTATTCGTGCGCTTACCGTTCTGCCCGAAAACGTCAAAGTCGTGGAGTGACAGCGTAAAAAACAGCCGCACCATCGGGGCAGCCCGGTAGTGCGGTTTTATTGGTGCCGCCTTTTTGGGGGGACCGGTTATTTTCCGGCGTGAGGCTTCAGCGGTCAGGCTTCTTCTGCCTTGCGGATGATCTTTTTGTATTTCCCGATGGGGAGCGCCAGTTCCCATTCGGCTTTTTCATGAATAGCCACAACGGTCACTTCTGTTTCCCCTCTGTCGGTGAGCACGATCACCCGGTCTGCGATGGCGATGTCATCATCTTCGAGGATATAATCATACTGCTTCCCGCCCGGCTGAAAGGTGACAGAGGCCAGCCGGAGCGTCCGGGTTCCTTTTTTGTTGGGAGAAGTGAACCTCATTTCCCCGTGAATGTCAGCGACCGGGTCATCTCCCAGATAAAACGTGCTCCCGATTATATTGTCGAACACGACCGCCTCCTGCGGGATTGCTCCCGGGATCCATTCTTCCCGATGCACCCGGATGCGCAGCTTTTCGAGCATTCCGCAGAAGCCGGCATCGGGCACAGTGAGGAACAGTTTCGGGGGGTATCGGTCTTCTGCGGACGGCAGGAGCCGGATCGTCAGGCGCAGATCTCCTCCGGACAGCTCTTTCACATGCATCTGCAGCCGGCGGTATTGCTTCAAATAATCCTGAAGCAGGAAGGAAAGGAAGACACGGCAGGTTTTGGCGGGCTTGGGAATGGTGTTATCGGACAGGGAGCGAAGGAGGGCTTTCCGGATATGGTCAGCCACCGACAGGTCCCCGCAGTTGTCATATGGCAGGCGCTGACGGATGGCAAAATCTGCCTGCAGATAGTAAGCCCGCACGTCATAGAGAGAAGCGTCCGGAAACGTTCCGTTTTCACAATACGTTCCCATCCGAAAAGCAATATCGGCAAACTTGCAGTTGAAGAGCCCTTCGAGCATATACTTTTTGTTTTCACGATAGAGTTCGGAAAGGATAGAAGCAGCGATCTGCTTGTTTTCCGGCACCCCTTTTCCGGAAGCGAACATATCCGCCAATTTATAGCGGGATTCATAGAATCCGCCCGCAGCGCCGATGGAAAAATAGCGGAACGCTTCCTCATACTGCGGCACCCCGTCCCAGCAGCGCCCGTAATAGGCGATATAGCCGAGCGTATTGGCATAGGCCGGGTCGCCGGTTTTCTCAAACAGCCTGGAAATGCAGTCCCGGGACACGTTCCAGTCGCAGTCAAAAACCGGATCGCCGCCGTAGCAGCCGTATCCTTTCTGATGCAGGGCAAACGCATTGTCTTGTTCGCACAGCTCCTCCACAAACTTCCGGTAGAGCGCCCGGGTCCGCTCGTCGGCTCTTTTCAGCTCTATGTCGTCCTCAAAGCGATGGAGAAAGGCTTCTTTTTCCTGTTCGGTATACCGTCGCTGCTCCACCGGACGGGTCTCGTCTTCCAAAAAATGTTCGATCTCTTCTATCAGAGCGCCTGCCTGCTCCCGGAGGGGAGGAGCATCGGGAAGAAGCAGGGAGTCGATCCGGTCGCTCAGGGACAGCAGTTTTTCCCCTCGTCCGGGAAGCCCCGGCAGGGGCGCTTTTTTCTCTTCCTCTTCTTCGTCCGGCAGCAGGATGCAGTCATCTTCCGGCAGGAAAAAGAACACCGGGCTGAACCATTCGGAGCGGATGACGGCATTGTCATCCGAAGAAGCGGAAATGGCTTTCAGCGCCTGCAGCAGATCGGTCAGGCTGACGGCATAGGGCGTTTCCGCTGAAAACGGAAGAACACCTTCGGACTCACCGATGATATCGGACCATTTCAATTCGCAGCGGGCCAGTGCGCCAAGCTGCTCCTCTGTAATGCACACGGGAGGAACATAGGTGAGGGCGGTAAAGGGAAGGTCCCTCGTCTTATCGGTGGCGAAGGCATAAACCAGCGCCGTTTTTTCGTCTGTTTCCTGAATAACGCCGTACTGCTTTTTGCGCCCGGAGAAAAAGGAAACGATATCGCCTGCTTTGAGTTTCATGCGGATCCTCCTTTACAGTTTCATTTCTTGTTCTGATGATAGCAGACAGCAAAGGAGCCGTCAAGGACGAAAAAATCCTTTGTACAATAAAATGTATTTGTCAGCAGGGGGAGATGGTGTATAATGGTTTCAGGAACGCTGAAATGGGTTCTTGCAGGAGCCCGGAAAAAGATAAAACGACCGTCCCATCCGGCAGACGTTTTGCGGCCGGATGACTGACGGAAAGAAAGGGTGGAGCCTATGCTGACTATCATTTCGGGCCGCACCGGAAGCGGAAAAACGGAGCGGCTGTATGACACCCTGTGCCGGGAGGCGCAGGGAGGAAAGGCCCTTTTGCTGGTGCCGGAACAGAGTTCGTTTCAAAGTGAGAAAAAACTGCTCGAACGGCTTGGACCGGTGCGGGCGAGAGGGGTGGAAGTGCTGAGCTTCAAGCGCTTGTGCCGGGTGATGACCGAAACCTACGGCGGCGTGTCGGAGGACCGTCTGGATGACGGCATGAAAGCGGTGCTCATGCATTACGCCATTTCCAATGCCCCGGGAGAGGAGGGAGAGCTGGAATATTATGCCGGCTCTCTGCACCGTCATGCAAGACGGGTGTTTGATTTAGTGGAAATGATGCTCACGGAAGTGAACGAATACAAAATGTGCCTGATCACCCCGGAGCAGATCATGGCGGCTTCGGAACGGGTCCGGCAGCCGGTGCTGGCGGCCAAGCTGCGGGACAGCGCCCGGATTTACGCTGCGTATCAGGCTATTATCGAGAATACCTATGCCGACCCGGACGACGACCTCCTGCGGCTGGCCCGGTTTTTGGCGGAGCATGAGGTGCTGCGGGGGTATCGGGTGTATATCGATGGGTTCACCGGGTTTTCGGCGCAGGAAATGGCGGCGCTTCGGGAAATCCTCCGTCAGGCGCAGGATGTGGTGCTCACGCTTTGTCTGGAAGCCGGAGGCGCCGGGCTGTCGGGGGAGGAATCGCTCTTTTTTGAATCGGAACGCACCCTGCATTTTTTCCTTCGCACGGCAAAGGAACTGTCCCTTCCTGTGAAAAGGGAGCATCTTCCCTCTCCGGGCGTGCGTTTTGGAAACAAAGCGCTTTCCCGGCTGGAGGAAAGGCTGTTTGCGGCGTTTCGCTGCGAACAGCCGCAGGAAGAAGAACCGGTTTCTCCGGAGGGAGCGGTGTTTTTGTCCCGGGCGTCCGACCCGTATGAAGAAGTTCGGCAGGCAGCGGAAGTGATCTGCCGGCTGAAGGAACGGGAACAGTTTGCCTACCGGGACATTGAGGTCATCGTCCGGGACCTGCAGGGGTATCAGGGAATCATTTCCGATGTCTTTCCTCAGTACGGGATCCCCTGTTTCCTTTCCGACCCGCAGCCGCTTGAAACCAAGCCGCTGATCCGGTTTTTGCTGTATGCGTTTGAATGCGTTCATTCCGGATATGAACCGGAGAGCGTGCTGCGGCTGGTCAAAACCGGGCTGACCTCCCTGACGGCGATGGAAATTCTGCGGCTGGAAAATTATGTATATGTGTGGAATATTCGGGGGCGGAAGTGGTGTGAGCCGTTCACTATGGCGGAAAGCGGGGAGCGCCTGACCGGAAAAGAAGAAACCCTGTCGTCCCTTGCTGCGGAAGAGGCGCTTCTGAAACAGAAGCAGGGCACTGTGTCCGGGGAAGAAGCGCAGGAATGGGAAAAAGCCCTGCGCACCCTTCAGGCCAAGCAGCAGGAATTGAAGGGAATCGAAGAAATGGAGCAGGTGCGGCAGAAACTGATGGAGCCGCTGTCTTCTTTTGAGCGGGGACTTCGGGAGGCGTCCGGGGGGGCGGACATCACCCGTCGGCTGTATGAGCTGCTGCAGGCTTACGGGGCGGAACATCAATTCCGTGCGTTTGTGGCCTCCCTGAAAGACAAGACCGATGAGATCACGCTGGAGCGGGAGGCGTCGGTGTGGAATATCGCCATATCGCTCTTAGACAAAATGTACCGGGCGATGGAGGAAAAGCCGGTGGACAGCCGCACCTATTATGAACTGCTGAGAATGTACATCCGCAGCACGAAAATTTCGGATATTCCCAAAACCGTCAACAGCGTGACGGTGGGAGAGGCGGGAAAACACCGCAGCGCCTCCCCCCGGGCGGTGCTGGTGCTGGGGGCCGCAGAGGGGAGCTTCCCGGTTCAGCCGCAGGCTGTGGGGATCTTCACCGACAGCGAAAGAAGATACCTGCGGGATGAACAGCCCCCGGAATACCGCCTGCCGCTGTACGATTCCGTGGTGGGGGCTTCCCTGAAGGAAAAATATATCGCCTATATCACCCTGACAGCTCCTTCGGAGCGGCTTTACGTCAGCTATCATACCCAGAAAGCGGACGGGTCTTCCTGCCAGCCGTCTGTGCTGGTGCGGGAAATCGAGGAGATCTTTCCGAAGATCCCCCTGCAGGAGCCTTCCTTGCCGGGAAGTGAAACGGTGTTTTCCAAGGAGCTGTTTTATACCGAACGGCAGGGATTTGATGTCTGCGCCCGTTTGTGGCATGAGCCGACGGCCCTGTCCGCTTCTCTGAAAACCTATTATCTGCGCTCCCCGGCCTATGCACAGAAAACCCACGCGGCGGTGCGGGCCTCCGGCATGGCGGATATGCGGGTGAAAAATATTCGTCTGGCCAAATCCCTGTTTGCCTCCCGATGGCAGAAAGAAGACGTGTTTGAGATCTCCAGCACAAAACTGGATCAGTATTCTTCCTGCAGCTTTGCCTATTTCATGCGCTACGGGCTTCACGCCATGCCCCTGCAGAAAGCGGAAATGAATGCCCGGATCTTCGGCTCTGCGACCCATGCGGTGTTTGAAGGCGTCATCGGGGAATACATCGGGCATATGGACGATTTTGTGCAGCTTTCCGAGGAAGAGCTTTCCGGGAAAATCAAGCACTATGTGGAGGCTTTTGTGGAGACCCTGGGGGATGCGGACCGGCGGGGGATCCGTTTTGAAAAGATCTGCGGCAAGATTCGCTCCAATGCCCTGCGGGTGCTGATGCGAATGCAGCAGCAGTTCCGGGAGGACCGGTTTTTGCCGGCAGCGGTGGAAGCCGTCATCGGCGGGAGCGGGAAAAACGCTCTCCCGCCTTATGAGCTGGAACTGCCCACCGGGGAGAAGATCATTGTTCGGGGTATGGTGGACCGGATCGACACCGCACAGATCGGGCAGGAAACCTTTGTCCGGGTGGTGGATTACAAAACCGGCACAGAGGGGAATTCGTTTGAGTTTTCCGATTTGGCGGGCGGACGGAAACTGCAGATGCTGCTGTACCTGTCGGCGGTCCTGAAGAGCGGCGGAAAACTGCTGTCCACCGATCGGGTGCTGCTGCCGGCGGGGGTGCTGTACGTTCCCGCAGTGGCTTCCTCCGGAACAGGGGAGAGCAGCTCCGACCGTTCCGATGCGCTGGCAAGCCAGAAGAAAAAACTGAAAATGAGCGGACTGCTGCTGGAGGAAAAGCCGGTGCTTCAGCAGATGGAACCGGAGCTGAAGGGGGAGTTTCTTCCCGTTTCGCTCAAGGCGAAAACCGGAGATTTCGGAGAAGAAGGCCGGGTAGTCAGCCGGGACGATTTCCGTCAGATCTTTGCCTATATTGACGGACGCATCAAGCAGATGGTGATGGAACTGTACGAGGGGAATATCCGGGTGCGCCCGCTTCAGGGGGCCTGCCGCTATTGCCCCTATGGGGCGGTGTGCCGGTTTGAACCGGGCAAACGCACGGTTCCGAAACAAAAACTGTCCCGGCAGGAAGCCCTGCAGCAGATCAGACAGACAACAGAGCAGGAAACAGGAGGGAACACAGATGAGTGAATCTTTTCGCCCCACACCGGCGCAGCAGGCCTGTGTGGACACACAGGGCGGCGGCATTATTGTGTCGGCGGCGGCCGGTTCGGGAAAAACAAGGGTGCTGGTGCAGCGGGTCATTCGTCTGCTGACGGAGGACCGGATCCCGGCGGATCGTCTGCTGGTGCTGACCTTTACCAATGCGGCGGCGGCGGAAATGCGTTCCCGCATGACGGCTGCGTTAGATGACCTGATCCGTCAGGAACCGGATAATCTCTTTTACCGCCGGCAGCAGCTCCTGCTTGGCTCGGCGGACATCTGCACCGTCCACAGCTTCTGCAGCAAATTGGTGCGGGAAAACTTTTTCCGGTTCGGGATCCGCAGGGATTTCCGGATCGATGAAAATCAGGATATTATGGAGATCAAACAGAGGCTGATGGCGGAACTCATCGAAGAGCTGTACCGGGACCCTTCTCCGGGAAACGATGAAGAGCGTTCCCTGCACGAAGGCTTTGAAACGCTTAGTCTGGCGCTGACGGGGCCGAGAATGGACGGGAACTTAGAGGTCTCTCTGCTGTCGGCGTATGAAGCGTATAAGTCCAACGCCTTTCCGGATGTCTGGCTGCAAAAGGCCTCTGCGGCGTATGACCCGGCTTTGCCGATAGAGGAAAGCCCGCATTTTCGTTTTTTAGCGGAGATAGTCAGCTGTCCGCTTCTTCGGGAAATGAAGCAGCAGCGGGAAAGGATCGAAGATCTGACGGCGTTTTTTGAAGAACGTCTGGCACAGCGGCAGCTGGGCTCCTACGAAAAGGCGCTGGAAGCGCTGGGGGATTATGCCCTGTTCTGGGATGGGGTGCAGGACTGTGTGGCAGAGGACGGCCTCACCCTGACCGCCCCGGTCAATCTGTGCCGTTTGATGGAGTGTTTTGAAAAACAAACCGTCCGCGGGGGAAACGTCCGGGATGAAGGGCTGAAAGAAGCGTTCCGGGCCGTGAATGACATTGGGGAATTTCTGAAGAAGGTCTGCCGCAGCGGCTATATCGACGTGGACGCCTATGAACAGGACAACCGTCAGCTCTATCCGGCGGTGCTCTGCCTGAAGCACATCCTCACCGTATTTGACCGCCGCCTCATGGAAGCCAAAGCGGAAAAGGGCGTGCTGGAGTTTCACGATCTCGAAAACCTGGCCATGCAGCTTTTGTACGAGAAGGACCCCGACAGCGGCGCCTATCACCCGAGCAGCATCGCCAAAGAGCTTTCCGGGCAGTATGATCAGATCATGGTCGATGAATATCAGGACACCAACGATATTCAGGAGCAGATCTTCAAGGCGCTTTCCCGGAACGAAGAAAACCTCTTTATGGTCGGGGACATCAAGCAGAGCATCTATTCCTTCCGTCAGGCGGAGCCGGGCTTGTTCAAAGCCCGCTGCGCCCGGTCTGTTAAGGTCCAGCCGGACCGGGAGGTCTTGTTTCCCGCCCGGATCATTTTAGACCGGAACTTCCGCAGCCGTCCGGGGATCATCGACGGGGTGAACTATGTTTTCGGACTGCTGATGTCCGAGGAATCCAGTCAAATCGACTACAACGAAGAAGAAATGCTGTCGGTGGGCGCATCCTATCCGCCGGGAGAGGGCTACGAAACAGAGTTCCATTTGGTGGAATACGACAGCACCGCCAATGCGGAAGAGAACAGCGAGGAAGAAGACCCCGACAAGCTCCGCACGGAGGCGGCCTACTGTGCAAAAGTGATCGAAGACATGGTGAGATCCGGTCTGCTCATCGGCAAGGACGAAAAGACCCGGCATCCTGTCCGCTATGGAGATATCTGCATTCTCCTGCGAAAAGTCACCGGTATGGCGCATATCTATTCCGGGGAATTGGAGCGCCTGGGCATCCCGGCCTATACGGGCACCGAGTTTGACCTGCTGACCCAATACGAAGTCCGCGCGGCGATGTCCTATCTGAAGGTGGTCAATAACCCTCTTTCGGATATTGACCTGACCGCCTCTCTGCTGTGCCCGGTGTTCGGCTTTACGCCGGATGACGTCGCTTTGCTTCGGCAGTATCCGGAGCGCACGCTGTATGGCTGTCTGCTTTTGCTCACCTCTTCTCCGGAAGAACCGGAAGACCCGGCCCTTGCTTCTTTGAAGACCCGTTTGAAAGCCTTTCAGGAAACCCTGTCTGAATTCCGTTTGCTGTCGGTGACGGTGCCGAGTGACCGGCTGCTGTCGATGATCTTTGAAAAAACCGGCTGGCTGACGGTCATGCGGACGATGAACGGCGGCGAAATGCGCTCTTCCAACCTGCTGCGTCTGCGGCAGGTGGCGGCGGATTACGAAAACAATACAGGCGGGGGATTGAGCGGGTTTATCCGGCGGCTCCGCTATTTAGAAGAAAGCGGGGAAGGAATTCAGGTCAGCGATGCGGCTCCGCCGGATGCGGTGCGGATCATGACCATTCATTCCTCCAAGGGGCTGGAATTCCCCGTGTGCCTGTTGGCGGGTCTTGACAGCAAGACGCCCGTCAACAGGGATAAACTGCAGACCCACAGCCGTCTGGGGGTCGGACTTCAATCGGCAGACCCCCGCACCCTGCTGCATTGTCACACCCTGCAGGAAAAAGCGATCGCCGCCGCAAAGCTCCGGTCCGAAAAATGGGAGATGCTGCGGGTGCTGTATGTGGCCATGACCCGGCCGATGGAAAAGCTCCTTCTGATCCGCACGGTAAAAACCGGAGAAAAAGACAGGCAGGCCGATTCTCCTTTTGCCGGGACTCTTGAGAAAACCGCCGGAAAAATCCGGATCGTTCCCGGAGGAAAAGGGGGAGAGGGGCTTCCCTGCGGGCGGATGGACCCCTATGCCGTGCAGGAGAACCTTCAGTATGGGGAATTGCTGACCATGTGCGCTTTGGTGCAGGAAGGAATGCGGGAAATGCGCCGTGACGCCGGGATCGGAGAAGGCGACCTGCCGCTGATCCCGACAGCGTTTCCCTGGAAGTACGTTCCGGCGACAGCCGACGCCCGGAAAGCGGAAACGGCGGCTGAGAAATACCGTCCCCCGGAGGCGGAGGCGGCCCCGGATGAGGAAATCATCCGGCAGCTAAGAGAACTGTTTGGGCAAAAGGATTTTGACCCCACCACGGTGGTCCCCTCCAAGGTGGCGGCTTCGGTGCTGGCGCATCAGGGGATCGAACCGGACAACCTGTTTCTTCAGACGCCGGAGTTTCTGGAACCGGAGGAAGGCACCGCAGCCGAACGGGGCACCGCCGCTCACACGCTGCTGCGGTATGCCGACCTGTCGGCGCTTGCGGAAGAGATTCGGGACAGCGGCTCTTTTGAGGGCGAAAAGCAGCGCATCCTGCGGCAGCATCTGATGAGCCGGCGGCAGATGGATATGCTGCGGGATGAGGATATTCTCCGCTTCATCGAAACCCCACTGTTCCGGCGGATGATGAACGGGAAGAAGCTGTACCGGGAAATGCGCTTTACGGTCGAAATCCCCGGCCGGATGGCGGTGATCTCCGGACTTCATCGGGAAGAACTGGAAAAAGCCGGGGGCGATTGGGGAACCTCCCTGATGCAGGGCGCTATTGACTGCCTGATTGAAGAAGAAGACGGCATGGTCATCGTGGATTACAAAACCGACCGCATCAAACGGGTGGAAACCCTTGTCCGGCGCTATGCCGTCCAGTTGAAATTGTACCGCAAGGCCGTGGAGGAACTCTTTGAAAAACCGGTGAAAGCGTGTATCCTTTATTCTCTCCCGCTCGGAGAAGAAACGGAAGCGCCGACTGCGTTGGTTTAATGAATAACAGTGAATACTCCTGTGCTTTAAGTTATTCTGGCCGCCGGGGCGGCGGGAACCTGATGCAGCCGGTCAGAAGGGGGCGCCCTGCGGAGGGATTGCGTCCAAAGTGTTTCGCCAAGTGCGCCCAACGGAAGTGCCCTTGGGGTACGGTCGGCGACCAGAGACTCCGGTCTCACCTGCCGGTTCGGTCGGTGCTTCTGCCTT
>CACYCG010000020.1 GCA_902772855.1 uncultured Ruminococcus sp. | reverse complement strand
AGAAGACGGCTGACAATCCCGGGGTCCAGCGCCGCCGCTGGTTTGAAAAGGGTGGACGGAAACTTTTCCTTCCTTTGCAGGAACTTTGCCGCCTTCTCTTCATCAGGTGCAAGTCCAGAAAGGGGGGTCTGGGGGCACTCCCCCAGATACGGGGTGCAGCGCCGCCGCTGCCCGCTGCCTGCCTTGACGATGGGGGGAAAAAATGGTATAATTCTATCGAAAAAATACGGGAAGGATGATCGTGATGGTCACTGTGTCTGAAACGGTTTCACTTTGTTATTTCAGCGGGTATATCCGCAACTGGAAAGCCCTTTGCGGGGAACTTTCCCTTCCGGAGGACCTTCCCCGGAAGCAGCGGGAGGAAGGGCTTTTGATAGCCGCCTACGAAAAATGGGGCATGGAGATGATGTCGCATCTCTATGGGATGTTCGCCTTTGTTCTGAAGGATCAGGCAATCGGCATGACCTTTGCCGTCCGGGATCAGGTGGGACAGAAACAGCTTTTTTACACGATTTTCGGCGGAGAGCTGCTTTGCTCCGGGGACATCAATGAGATCGTCCGCCGTCCCGGGTTTGACAAGCGCCTGAATCTTTCCATGCTGCAGCAGTATCTTTTTTACGGCTACCCCATCGGCAGCGAAACCTTCTATGAAGGGGTGCATAAGCTCCTGCCCGGTCATTACGCCGCCTGGGACGGGCAGCAGCTCCGGGTGCATACCTATTGGCAGCCGGTGTTTGAACCGGACGAGACCAAAACCTGTGAACAGTGGGCGGATGAGATCGAAGCGGTGGCCCGCACCATCCTGACAGAGGAGAAAGAAGACCCGCAGGTCCCCTACAAAGAATCCTTCCTCTCCGGAGGGGTGGATTCCTCCTACCTGCTGGCGTGCGGAGATGCCGTGTGCGCCAATACCGTGGGCTATGCGGAAAGCAGTTTTGACGAATCCTCCTTGGCGGCGGAAACCGCTGCCGTGCTCGGACGGGATTTTCGTGTGAAGCAGATCACCCCGGAGGCTTTTTTTGAGCGGATTCCCGAAGTGATGGATAAAATGGGGCAGCCGCTTGGCGATGCTTCGGCCGTTGCCTTTTCCATCGGCTGCGCTGCCGTGGCGGAACATACGAAGGTGGTGTATTCCGGGGAAGGGATCGACGAATTTTTCGGGGGGTATAATGCCCACCGCAACCATCTGCCGGAGGATTGGGTCTACCTCACCTGCTCGCATATCATGTCGGAAGAAGTGGTCCGCTCGCTGATGACGGATTATTCCGACAGCGTGAAAGCGGCCGACCCCGTGATGCCGCTGTGGAAGGCAACGGCCGGGCTGGACGAACTCTCCCGCAAACTGACTATTGATATTTCCCTTTGGCTGGAAGGCGATATTTACCTGAACACCGACCGTACCTCCACCGCCTGCGGCGTGGAGCTGCACACCCCCTTCAGCGACCGGCGGCTGTTTGACGTTGCCCGGCGCATTCCCGCCTCCTGCAAATTTGCGGAAGACCAGAATAAATATGTCTTCCGGCTGGCGGCCTCCCGCCTGCTTCCGCCGGAAGCTGCTTTCCGAAAAAAAGTCGGGTTCCCGGTGCCGGTGCGGAAATGGCTGGCCAGAGAGAGCTTCCGCCCGGCGATGGAGGCAAAACTCTTCGGAGAGGCTTCCCGGCGTTTCTTCCGGCAGGAGGAACTGCGCTCGCAGTGGGAACGGTTTTTAGCAGGAGAAGAGTTCCTCTGGAACCGGCTGTATGCCGTCTATGCCTTCCTGGTTTGGTATGACATCAATTTCGCCGATTAAAAAACAAAACAAACGCACTTCCCGGTTCCATCGGCGTCAGCCTGAAGGGAGAAGCGGCCGGAGCCGAATGCTCCTTCGCAGGCGCAGCCATCTTCTTCCGGCTGCAGCACCGGCGGGTCCTCCTCCATCTGAGCGGCCCATTCGCACAGCATAGCGGGAAGTCCGCCCGGCGGCAGGGCGCTCTCGGAAAAGCGGCAGAGAAGGCCCTGCAGCGCATAGCCGGTTTCCTCCGGATCGAGGCGGCAGGAAAGGCCGGAAAGGGTTTTCGGCTCTTCAAACACGATTTCCCGGCTATCCGGGGACAGCCGCTGCAGGGTCCCGGAAAAATGCAGGTCGCCCTGCGTCCATTCCCATTTCATCGGCTCCTGCGGAAGGGTCAGCCGGACCGGCGGCGCCTCCCGGCAGCCGCCGGAGAGCAGAAGGACGGAAAGCGGCAAGAGGATCCATCGTTTGTTCATGGCATACGCTCCTTTTTCAAATCAAAGGCTCCTGTCTGACAAAGAAAAAAACAGGCAGCATCTCTGACCGTTTCTGGAAAGAGATGCTGCTTTTAACGTCTGTCCGGGAAATCAGATGACCTGCGGCAGTTCCTGCAGGAGGTCTCTCGGGAGCATGGTGCGGGGAGACAGCCGCTCGGCGCAGCGGTCGGCTGCCAGTCCGTGATAATACACGCCGAAAATAGCCGCTGCCTCGGGGTCGCAGCCCTGCGCTAAGAAGGAAGCGATCATGCCGGCCAGCACGTCGCCGCTTCCGCCCTTGGCCAGCCCGTTGTTGCCGGTCAGGTTGACGTAGGCGTTGCCGTCCGGCAGGGCGATGATGGTGTGGGCGCCCTTGAGCACCACGGTGCAGTTGTACTGGGCGGCAAAGTTTTTGGCCGCAGAGCAGCGGTCCCGCTGGACTTCGTGGGTGGTGACGCCCATCAGACGGGCCATTTCGCCCGGGTGGGGCGTGAGAATGACCGGGGCCATCGCCCCCCGCAGTACATCTGTATTCTGTGCGGCGGCATTTATGCCATCCGCATCGATCACCATCGGTTTGGTGGAGCTGATGATCAATTGAGAAACCAAAGAAACCGTGTCTTCCGTCAGCCCCAGCCCGCAGCCGATCAGCACGGCGCTGGCTTTTTCCATGATCTCAAACTGCAGGCGGTCAAATTCGTGGAAAGAGATCGTCCCGCTTTCGGAGGCATTGGCGGGGGTGAAAACGGCTTCTGTCAGTTCGGAGGAAACAATGGGGTAGATCGTTTTGGGCACAGCGCACCGCAGCAACCCCACGCCGCAGCGAAGGGCGGCCATCCCAGACAGGACCGCAGCGCCCGCCATGCCGTAGCTTCCGCAGATGGACAGCAGGGTGCCGTTGTTTCCTTTGTGGATATAGGGGGCCCGGTGGGGGAGGGAATGGGAAGCCAGAAAATCATCGGCGGTTTTCAGGGTGTAGGTGGAAGCATCCACTAAATTGGCAGGAATGCCCACAGACGCCACCGTCACTTTTCCGCAGAACTGTGCGCCGGGGTACAGGACGTGCAGGGGCTTCATGGCGGTGAAGGTGACGGTATGATCCGCATGGAAGCAGCCCCCGCCCACCTCTCCGGTGTTGCAGACAATGCCGCTGGGAATATCCACCGCCAGACGCACCGCTTTTTCGTTGCGGTTGGCAAGCTGAGCCAGTTCTGCCGAAGCCGGGTCCAGAAAATCCTTGAATCCGAGGCCGTAGATGGCGTCAATGATCAGATCGGAATCGTTCATGCGGGCCACGCATTCCTCATACTGTTCCGCAAAATCAAGCACCGGCACCTTGTCCGGCACTAAATTGAAGTTCACCTTTGCCAGATCCGTTTCCGGGTAGCCGCAGGGGAGAATAATGCAGATATCGGGGAACATCATGGAAAGGAATCTGGCTACCACAAAGCCGTCGCCGCCGTTGTTTCCCTTTCCGCACAGGATCGTGATGGTCTGAAGCTGTTTTTCGGCGATGATCCCGGCCGCCAATTCCACCACCGCAGCGCCCGCCTTTTCCATCAGAGAAGCCATAGAGCCGCCAGCCCGCACCGCAGCTCTTTCCAGCGCCCGCATTTCGTTGCTGTCCAATACAATCATTTCTGTCACCTCGTTTTGAATGTCCGCCTCCGGGGAACGCACCTCCCCAAAACCGTTCGGTATAGCCTTTCTTAATATTGTAACACTCCCAAATACGATTTTCAATCTTCCTGACCAAAATTTCACTTCTCGTCCGGAAAAAATTCAGGCTTGTTTTTCGGTGCAGTACCCCAAGGGCACTTCCGCTGGGCGCATCACGCACCTGTGGGAAAGTGCTCTTGGGGCACTGCCGTCTTCTCCTGCCGTTACCCGCTGCCGAACCGGTCAGGCTTGGGAGGGGGTTTTATAGTTCCTGCATACCACCCTTCTTCGCCGGGCAGCGAGTCGCTGCACCCATATTTTTCAAGCGTTCGCCTTCTGACAAACCTCTGCAAAGCGCTTAGGT
>CACYCG010000019.1 GCA_902772855.1 uncultured Ruminococcus sp. | reverse complement strand
GGGAGCTGCCCGAGGAGAGGAACCTGCCCTTTATACGGAGAAGCTGCCCTTCAGAAAAACGAAAACCACAAGAACAACCTCAAACACAAGATTATTATTCACTATTCAGTATTCAGTATTCATTAAGCTGGCGCAGCCAGCGTTTCTCCCCCTTCCTGAGCTTGCAGCAGCGTGACGCTGCACCCGGGTCTGGGGGAGTGCCCCCAGACCCCCCTTCCTGAGCTTGCACCTGATGAATAGAAGGCGGCAGCTCCCGAAAAGCCGGGATCAGAAGGACAACCTGAAACACCGGGCCATTAAACCATCTCCACTGCTTCTCCCTCTTCAGCAAAGTAAAGCCAGAAGGAGAAGGGCAGATCTCATTCCTCACTCTGGATTCCAATTCTAACCGACATTTCATTTATAATAAAAAAATCATTTGATTCTCCATTTGTTTTGTGCTATACTAACAATGAGATGGTATTTTTTTATTCTTTCGACGGGAGGTGAACCGGTGAAAGATGACATATGATTATTTTTCCATCAATTTTTTCCCTGTGATCGGGCTGTTATTTTTATTTTTATTCTTATGGAGAAAATCTTTTCTTTCCAAAAACATCCGCAATTGTTTTTATATCCTGTCAGCTCTGGTGATCATTGAACTGGCTACATATAATCTGGAGCTATACCTGTCCACCATTACCGGCTACACCAACCTTCTCACCGCTGCCACCGCCATAGGCTACACGCTCAGACCGTTTCTGATCTATGTGCTGATCATCATCATCGCAAGAGATGACAAAAAACGGGTGCGTAAGCTCCTGTTTTCCATTCCGGCGCTGATCAATATGGTGGTTGCGTTTACGGCGTTTTTCACTCCTTTAGGGTATTATTATGATGACCACAACCAATTTCATCGGGGGCCTGTCGGATGGACGCCCTTTTTGGTGATGGCGTTTTATCTGGTCATGATGGTGGTCATGGCTTATTCCAGAAGGAATGTCCACAAGCGCTTTGAGCGGGTGATCATTGTTTCCATCTGTGTGCTGCAGGTGATCGGCACCGGCTTTGAGGTTCTTTTGCAGAATTATATGGCGCTTCGCTGTGCCATCGTTGCTTCTCTGATTTTTTACTACACCTTCTTCCAATCGGAAACGTATCAGGGGGAGATCGTAGAAAAGCATATCGAGCAGGTGAAAATGTCCGAGCGGCTCATGCAGCAAATGATCGAGACTCTGGCGGGCACCGTCGATGCCAAAGACTCCTACACCAAGGGCCACTCTCAGCGGGTGGCGGATTATTCCCGTGAAATTGCCCGCCGGATGAATAAATCCGAACAATATCAGCGGGATATTTACTATATGGGTCTGCTGCACGATATTGGCAAGATCGGCATTCCGGATCTGATCATCAATAAATCCGGAAAACTGACCGATGAAGAATTTGCCATCATCAAATCCCATCCCGCCATCGGAGCGGACGTGCTGAAAAATATTACGGAAATGCCCACCCTCTATGTCGGCGCCCGCTGGCATCATGAGCGGTATGACGGGAGAGGCTACCCGGACGGACTCATCGGCGACAAAATCCCCTTTGAGGCCCGTATCATCGCCGTTGCCGATGCCTACGATGCCATGACCTCCAACCGGAGTTACCGGCATATTCTGCCCCAGTGGGTCGTGCGGGAAGAACTGGAAAAAGCCAAGCGTACCCAGCTCGATCCCTATGTTGTCAATATCATGCTGGAAATGATGGATGAAGATACAGAATACCGAATGCACGAAAAATAAGCAGACAAAACCGTCTGCTTTTTTCGTTTCTATTTCAGGAAAGGAATGTTTGTATGCCTGCTTTTGAACCCGTTTCCCCCGAGCAGATCCCGGAATTGTCCACACTGGCCACTTCCATTCTGCGGGAGCATTATGACCCGATCTTAGGAAAGGCGCAGAATGATTATATGCTCCAAAAGTTCCAGTCCCCCGAAGCCATGCAGCAGCAGCTTTCGGAAGGGTACCGCTATTATTTTATCACCGACGAAGGGGAAAAAGCCGGATTTGCCGGATTCTACCCGAAAGACGGAAAGATGTATATCAGCAAGCTCTACGTCAGCAAATCTCACCGGCGGCGGCATTTAGCCAGGGACTGCGTGGCGTTTATCTCCCGTCAGGCTCAGGAGGAAGGGCTTTCCGCCCTGTTTCTCAATGTCAACCGCCACAACGACGGCAGCATCGCCGCTTATCAGAAAATGGGGTTTTCCATTCAGAAAACCGAGGACAATCCCATTGGCTGCGGCTATTATATGAATGATTACGTCATGGAAAAACCGGTGTAAAAAACCCCCCGTATCGGCTGGATACGGGGGGTTTTGTTCAGGAACGATACGAAGACAGCAGCTTCAGATTATCTCCTTCTTCTTTGGACATATGTTCCGCTGCTTCTTCCATCGTTTTTTCACTGTCTTTGCTGTACCAGGACTTGGACCGGATATAACGCCCTATGGCGGTATCTTCCGTATATTTCAAGTCATGCCGGGCATAGATCTCATTGATGGCGATATCGATCTGTTCCGAGGTCAGCCCCTTGACGTCTTCTTCTGTCAGCCGCCGTGCGATCTTCGGGAAAATATAGTCGATCTCCTGCAGGGACATGACATTGATTTTGACCTCGCTGACAGGCTCGCTGATGCCTTCCACATAGGTTCCCACTGTGCAGATGCCGGACTTCAAACCGACAGCCGTTCCGTTGTCAAACACCTGCAGCACCGAAGGATCGGAGCTTTCGTAGGTCACACCGGCGGCGGCATCCTTGGCCGGGAGAATGCCGGACGGTAGCCGGATGCTTTGCCCCACCAGCACCCGAACGTAGTCTGACTGGAGGGAAGGAAACCATAGATCATCCATAGAGATACCCTGGTACCCTTCTGTCAGCGGTCTCATTCCCTCCTCCAGAGAGATGGGGGTCATTTTCTCAAAGGCGCTGCTTTTGGCCGCATAGTCTTCCTCCGTGCAGGGGGCATTGTCCGTCATATAATATTCAAGCGGTGTGCAGTCTGTATCTTTTTCAAAATACAATTGCTGCAGCGCACGGCTCTTTCCGTTTTGCTTCACTTCAAAATCCCAGGTATTCAGTCTCAGGCCAATATGAGTGATTCCGTCCTCATGATTTTGGTAACTAAAAGAAGTGGCTGTTTCCCGGATCACGATCTGTTTGGTGCTGGGGTCATACCACATTTCTGTGGCGGAGGGAGAGCGCTCGGAGGAATACTTCATGTTTCTGGCCTCCGTCAGGCTCATGCCGTCCGCCTGAAAAGCCGACCCAATTATGAGGGCAGCGGCCATAGTACCGGACAAAAGCCCTTTCCATTTCATTTTCATGTCTTTTCTCTCCTTTCTCATCTTGACCCGGCGCCCGTCATAAAGCTCTCGCCGTACAGATAGTAGTTGGAAGGCACTGCTTTTCCGTCCACAATGGTGACCAGATCATATAGAAAGACCGATCCCAGACTGCTGTCCAGATACCGCACGATCATTTCATAATGCCCGTCTTCATTGACGTCCCGGATGACGGCATCAAGGTATTTCAGGGTGTGGTCCGTGCTTATGTCAACGGGTTTGATGGTGTTGTCCTTCTGCCGATTGATTTCCGTATGCTGTCCGGTGTAGGTTTGCTCCGGTGCGGCGGCAAGTTCCTGTTTGTACTGCAGGAGGATCCGGATCTCCTCCGTTTCGGTTTCCTTTTTGGCGGCCTTTTGTTCCTCGGCACTGGGGGCGCTGCTTTCCGGTTCAGAAGAACCCTCTTTTGCTTCCGATTCTTTCGGGGAAGAGTCGCTTTCCTCCAACCGGCTGTCTGCGGTTCTGGCCGGAGCGGTGCTCTCTGGCGCAGCCGATTGACCCGAACAGCCGCTCTGGGCGCTGATGGCAATCAGCCCGGCCGCTATCAGCAGAATCCATTTTTTCTTCATATTGTTTTCTCCTTCCATAGTGGTTTAGATTTGTCTGGTTTTCCTTTCTGCTTCATAGACGCTCCCATGCCCCGTCAGGTTCAAAAAAAAATAAAAAAAGTCGATTTGTGTTCCGCACAGTCTTCCGGAGCACAAAAAACCGCCTGTCCCAAAAGACAGGCGGTTAGTTTCTCAGACCTCTCTGGCAACACCGGAATCGGCGGCGGCCTTCATGACAGCGGCGGCAACGGTCTTTCCGATGCGCTGATCAAAAGCAAAGGGAAGAACGTATTCGGCGGTCAGGTCTTTTTCATCTACGAGAGAAGCGATTGCATAAGCGGCGGCAATTTTCATCTCATCATTGATCTCTTTGGCACGGCAGTCCAGGGCGCCTCTGAAAATGCCGGGGAAGCACAGCACGTTGTTGATCTGATTCGGAAAATCCGACCGGCCGGTTCCAATCACGGCTGCGCCCGCTGCTTTGGCTTTGTCCGGCATGATTTCCGGGGTGGGGTTGGACATGGCAAAAACGATGGCGTCCCGGTTCATGGAACGGACCATGTCCTCGCTGACAACGCCGGGAGCGGAAACCCCGATGAATACATCGGCTCCTTCCATCGCCTGAGCAAGCGTACCGGTGAGGTGGTCCCGGTTGGTCACAGCGGCCATTTCCGCTTTAGCCGCATTCAGCCGGGGGTCGCCCTCGCAGATAATGCCCACGCTGTCGCACAGGGTCAGATGCTGAACGCCCATTTTCATGATCAGTTTGGAGATGGCAATACCAGCAGAACCGGCGCCGTTGACCACCACTCGAATCTCCCCGATGGTTTTTCCAACGACCTTCAGGGCATTTACCAGCGCCGCCGCCACTACCACGGCGGTGCCGTGCTGATCATCGTGGAACACAGGGATATCGCACAGTTCCTTGAGCTTCTTTTCAATTTCAAAGCAGCGGGGAGCGGCAATATCCTCTAAATTGATGCCGCCGAAGCTGCCGGAGATGAGATAAATAGTACGAACAATTTCATCCACGTCTTTGGAGCGCACACAGATCGGGAAGGCGTCCACATCGCCGAAGGCTTTGAAAAGGGCGCATTTTCCCTCCATGACCGGCATACCGGCTTCCGGGCCAATATCGCCCAATCCGAGCACGGCGGTGCCGTCGGTGACGACAGCCACCAAATTATTTCTTCTGGTGAGCTTGAAGGAAAGATCGTAATTTTTCTGGATCTCAAGGCAGGGCTCCGCCACGCCGGGAGTATAGGCCAGGGAAAGCTCCTGCGAATTGGTGATCGGCACACGGGAAACGACTTCGATTTTTCCGTTCCATTCATAATGCTTTTGTAATGATTCCTGTCTGATGTCCATTTTCATGTTCCTTTCTTCTTCTGTTTTCCCCGAAACAGGTTTTCGGCTTTCTTTATTATACACCGGTTTTCTCCGACTTTCAACCGACTGCCGTGACGCTGTACCCCAAGGGCATCCCACGGGGACTTCCGTTGGGCGCTTCCGCTGGGCGTGCCGGCTCAAATTATAAGGCAGATTTCCCGAAGCTGTTACTCTTTCTTAAAATGCAAGTTTTTAGGAAAGGGGTCTCGGGGGAGAAACGCTGGCTGCGCCAGCTCAATGAATAACGAATAATGAATAATGAATAATGAATAATAATCTCGTGTTTGAGGTTGTTCTTGTGGTTTTGGTTTTCGGGAGTTACCGTTTTCTTCATCAGGTGCACGCCCCGGAAGGGGGTCCGGGGGAGAATCCCCCGGATATGGGTGCAGCGTCACGCTGCAATTTCTGGTTGCAAAGTGGAAAAAAATAGGGTATACTGTATAAAGATATGAACGGCGGCTTCGGTTGGACGAGGCCGGTGAGTGGAAGGCTGGTGGATGAACTTGGAAAAAAAGTTTTCGGTTCCTCTTTCAAAAATCATTAAGGAGCTGTCTCTGGATGTGGCGTATATGCCCACCCCTCCGGAGAATATTCTGATCACGTCGAAGGACCTGACCCGTCCGGGGCTGGAGCTGACCGGGTTTCTGGACTTTTTCGATTCCTCCCGGATCATTTTGTTCGGAAACACGGAAAACAGCTATCTGAACCGCTTCAGCTCGGAGCAGCGGCTTCATGTGATCGGGCGGGTGTTTGCCCTGACGCCCCCGGCCATTATCGTGACCCGGGATATTATCCCCTACGGAGAACTGATGTCGGCGGCGGAGGAATATAAGATTCCTGTCCTGCGGACCCCGGAGCCGACCTCGGCGGTTTCGGCGGCGCTGGTCAACTTTCTGAATATCGAGCTGGCGCCCCGTGTCACCCGGCATGGCGTGCTGGTGGAGGTGTACGGCGAAGGGCTTCTGCTCGTGGGCGACAGCGGCGTGGGAAAAAGCGAGACCGCTATTGAACTGATCAAGCGGGGGCACCGGCTGATCGCCGATGACGCTGTGGAGATCCGGAAGATCTCCAACAACTCCCTGATCGGTTCGGCGCCGGAAAATATCCGGCATTTTATCGAACTCCGAGGCATAGGCATTATCAACGCCCGGCGTATTTTTGGTATGGGCTCGGTCAAGCTGTCGGAGAAGATCGACATGGTGATCAACCTTGAATTATGGGACAATAAAAAAGTATACGACCGCATGGGCATGAGCAACGAGATGACGGAGATCTTAGGCAATCAGGTGCCGATCCTGACCATCCCGGTCAAGCCCGGGCGGAACTTAGCCGTTATTATTGAAGTGGCCGCCATGAACAACCGTCAGCGCAAAATGGGCTATAACGCAGCAAGAGAATTGTTTGCGGCGCTTGGACTGGATTACCCCGAAGAAGAAGACACAGTGACAAAGGTGGACTTTTAAGCCCGCCGGTCCGGAATAATAGTACAGGAGATTGTGGCTATGATAAAAGAGGAGTTTGTGGAGTATCTCAGAGCGCTGGACGTGGTGGTTCGCCCCGAAGAGCCGATGTCCCTGCACACCAGCTTCCGCATTGGGGGAGCGGTGGATTGTTTTTGCGAGGTTCCCACCTTGGAGGCTTTGAAAAAGGTGCTGAAACGCTGTCGGGAAGAAGCCATTCCCTACCGTGTCATCGGGCTGGGGTCGAATTTGCTGGTGGATGACGAGGGGCTGTCCGGCATCGTCATCAAACTGACCGGCGACTTTGATGCAATCGAACCGGTCGGAGAGACCTCCCTGCGCTGCGGGGCGGGGGTCAGCCTGGCAGGGGCGTGTATTGCGGCCAAAAACCGGTCGCTCAGCGGGCTGGAGTTTGCCTGGGGGATCCCGGGTTCCGTGGGCGGAGCGGTGTACATGAACGCCGGGGCCTACGGCGGAGAAATGAAGGATGTGGTGGTGTCTTCCCGGTATTTAGATGAAAACGGGGAAGTGGGCGAATTGGTGGGGGCAGACCATGCCTTTACCTACCGCCGCAGCGCCTACACCGACAGCCCCCGCATTATTTTAGACGTGACCTTGCAATTGACCCCGGGCAGCAAGAACGAGATTTTTTTCCGGATGCAGGAAAATATGGATAAGCGGAAAAATAAACAGCCGACCAACCGCCCGAGCGCCGGTTCGGTGTTCAAGCGGCCGCAGGGCTATTATGCGGCGGCGCTGATCGAGGAATGCGGGCTGAAGGGAAAGACGATGGGCGGCGCTCAGGTCAGTGAAAAGCACAGCGGCTTCATCGTCAACAACGGCGGAGCGACGGCGCGGGACGTGAAGGAATTAGTGGAATATGTGCGCCGGACCGTGCTGGAAAAAACCGGCGTTACGCTGGAATGTGAGATCAAATTCTGGCCGGAAGGATAAAAAGGAACGTCAGGGTGAGGGCAGAACATGGAGTTTATCATCGTCACCGGCTTGTCCGGGGCAGGAAAATCGGTTGCTATGAATCATATGGAGGATATCGGCTTTTACTGCGTGGATAACATCCCGCCGATGCTGGTGCCGACCATTTATCAGCTTTGCGAAAAATCCAACGACCCGCATATGAAAAAAGTGGCTGTGGGCGTGGACAGTCGGCTGGGGGATGCTTTTAACAGCCTGTTCATTTCCCTGGAAAAACTGCAGGAGGAAAAGGGATGCTACAAGATCCTGTTTTTAGATGCACAGGATGACGTGCTGCTGCGGCGCTATAAAGAGACCCGCCGCAAGCATCCGCTCGGAGAGATCGTTTCTTCTATGGAGGAAGCGGTGCATTTGGAGCGGGAATTGATGATGTCCCTGCGCTCCCGGGCGGATTACGTCATCGACACCTCCCTGCTGTCGCCCATGCAGCTCAAGGAGCGGGTGACGTCCCTGTTTTTAGGGGAGCCGTCTCTTGGAATGTGGGTGACGTGTATGTCCTTCGGGTTCAAGTACGGGCTGCCGGCGGAGGCGGATTTAGTCTTCGACGTGCGCTGCCTGCCCAACCCCTTTTACATCCCCGAGCTGAAGCCTCATACCGGGCTGGATGAGCCGGTGTTTGAGTATGTGATGCAGTTTGAGCAGTCCAAAGGCTATGCCGAGAGGATGATCGAGCTGGTGGATTATTCACTGCCGCTGTATCAGAAAGAAGGAAAAAGCCAATTGGTGATCGCTGTGGGCTGCACCGGGGGCAAGCACCGTTCGGTGACGCTGACCCGGATCCTGTACCGGCATTTGCTGGAAAACAATCATCCCGCAGCCGTGCACCATCGGGACATCAACAAACAACGCTGACAGGTGAGAAGCTATGTCATTTTCCAAAGAAACCAAGGCGGAGCTGAGTGCGGCGGGGGCGGAGTCGGCGCTGCAGAAGCATTCTCTTGTGTATGGGATGCTGCTGTTTTCCAAATCGTTTTCTCCGCAGTGCATCAGCTTTACCACCGAATCCAAAGCGGCGGCGGCTCTTTATTCGGAAGAGCTGTCGTCCCTGACCACCACCATCGTGGATATGCACAGCCATCTGACCCGCCGGGGCAGCGGCGGGAGCGTGTACACCCTGACCGTTCCCGACAGCGGCGACCGCAGGCGTATTTTTGATTTATTCGGGCATGACCCGCAGGCGGTGTCTCTGCGGGTGAACCGGTCGAATCTGGATGAAGAGGACTGTCTGCGCTTTTTTCTGCGGGGGGCGTTTCTTGTCTGCGGAAGCGTGACCGACCCTTCCAAGGATTATCATTTAGAGTTTTCCGTCCCCTACCGCAACGTGGCGGCCGACCTGTGCCGGGTGATCAGCGAGGTGGAGGTGCTTTCCGTGCGGCCCCGCATGGTCAGCCGGAAGGGGAGCTTTGTGGTGTACATCAAAGGCAGCGACGCCATCGCCGACCTGCTGACCTTTATGGGAGCGCCGATGGCGGCGCTCGAACTGCTCAACCAGAAGGTGCTCCATTCCAAGCGCAACCGTGCCAACCGCCAGACCAATTCCGAAACCGCCAATATCGCCAAGGCCGCCGCCGCCTCTGCCCGTCAGCTTCGGGCTATTGAGGTGATCCGTCAGCGGCTGGGGTTTTCCGGGCTGAGCGACGAACTGCGGGAAATGGCGCAGCTTCGCCTGCAGTACCCGGAATATAATCTCCGGGAATTGGGCGAGGCGCTGGACCCCCCCATTAGCCGCTCCGGCGTGAACCATCGTCTGCAAAAACTTCTGACCATCGCCGCAGAACTGGAAACGGAAAAGCCGCCGATGGCGGCTCAATGAATAGTGAATAATGATCTCGTGTTTGAGGTTGTTCTTGTGGTTTTCGTTTTTCTGAAGGGCAGGTTCTCCGTATAAAGGGCAGGTTCCTCTCCTCGGGCAGCTCCCCGGCGGAAACGCTGGCTGCGCCAGCTCAATGAATAATGAATAGTGAATAATGAATAGTGAATAATAATCTCGTGTTTGAGGCTGTT
>CACYCG010000018.1 GCA_902772855.1 uncultured Ruminococcus sp. | reverse complement strand
TTTGAAAAGGGGGTCTGGGGGAGAATCCCCCAGATACGGGGTGCAGCGCCGCCGCTGCCACTTCCTTCGGGCGCTTGAAGTGCAGAGCGACAAGTGGTATAATAGAGAAGAATGGGGGAAGAACGGTGGATATACGATTGGGAGATATACTGGAGATGAAAAAAACGCACCCCTGCGGGGGGAAGGACAGCCGGCAGTTTTTAGTGGTGCGGATCGGGATGGACTTCAAGATCCGCTGCCGCTCCTGCGGGCATGAGATCATGATTCCCCGCAGCCGCGCGGAGAAAAACCTGCGCCGGGTGGTGCGGGAGGGAGAAGTGATTCCGGCCTCTCAGCTTCTGCCTCGCACGCCGGAGGAAGCAAAGAAAAAACCGGAGCAGGGAGGGCCGCCACAATGATAGAAAAGATCACACAACTGATACACCGCTCGGAAGAGCTCACCGCCCGCCTGTGCGACCCCCGGGTGGCGTCTTCGGCGGAGGAATGCACGGCGGTGATGAAACAGCTCAAAGAGCTCGAACCGCTGACAGAAACCGGCCGGGCCTATCTGGCGGCGCACAGGGAACGGGAAGAGGTCCGCTCCCTGCTGAAAAGCGAAACCGACCCGGAACTGCTGGAGCTGGCCCGCAGCGAGGAAGAGAACCTTTCACAGCGCTGCCGGGAACTGGAAGAGCAGCTCCGGCTGCTGATGCTGCCCAAAGACGAGCACGACGACAGAAGCGTTGTTGTGGAGATCCGGGCGGGCGCCGGCGGGGAAGAGGCGGCGCTGTTTGCGGCGGTGCTGTACCGGATGTACAGTATGTACGCCGTGAAAAAGGGCTGGACCTCGGAGATCGTCAGCGTCAATGAAACCGAACTCGGGGGCTTCAAAGAGATCAGCTTCCTGCTGGGCGGGCAGGGGGTGTATTCCCGGCTGAAGTTTGAAAGCGGGGTGCATCGGGTCCAGCGGGTGCCGGAAACGGAAACGCAGGGCCGCATCCACACCTCCACCGTCACCGTGGCGGTCCTGCCGGAAGCGGAAGAGGTGGAAGTGCACATTGACCCCGCCGACCTGCGGATCGACACCTTCCGGGCCAGCGGAGCCGGCGGACAGCATATCAATAAAACCGAATCCGCCATCCGCATCACGCACCTGCCCACCGGGCTGGTGGTGGAATGTCAGGACGAAAGAAGCCAGTACAAAAACAAGGACCGGGCCATGAAGGTGCTTCGCTCCCGTTTGCTCGACCGGGAAAGAAGCCGGCAGGAACAGGCGCTTTCTTCCGAGCGCCGCTCTCAGGTGGGCACCGGGGACCGCAGCGAGCGGATCCGCACCTACAACTACCCGCAGGGACGGGTGACCGACCACCGGATCGGGCTCACCTTGTACAAAATCGAAGAGATCCTGAACGGAAGTTTAGACGAGGTGACAGAGGCGCTTTTGACAGCCGACCGGGCCGCCCGTCTGGCACAGGCAGAAAAAACCGCAGATGAAGCGGCCGATTGATTCGGCCAACCGAAAGGAAGGGGCAGCAAGTGACATACAGTAAAAACAACCTCAAAACTCCTTTGAGAGAAAAAATCAAATTGGGCTTTGCATTGGTGCTGATCGTCCTGTTTATTGTGCAGATGGTCCAGGGCGTGCAGCTTCTGCAGGCTTCCACCGAGCAGATGAACGAATATAAAGGAGAGGCGCTCGAATCCCTGCCGATGGGAAACCGCATCGTTGGAGAAACGGACGACGTGGTGTTCAATTACACTGGCGATGACGTGCTCAATGGGGTGCCGGTGCATTATTATCTGATCCGGACGCCGAACGGCAAACTCCTGACCCTGCGCGCGGAATCGGGGTCGGCTATAGACTATCAATTGTCCAAAGCCCTGCACCACCCGGGCACCAAGGTGCCCTTCCGGGGCTATGTGCGGGAAATGAAGGATACCACCCATCGGATGCTGGCGCTGCAGTATGTGGCCGCCAACGCTAAAACGCTGACCCGGGCGGACGGAACGCTGGCCGATTCCCTCATCTGGCAGGTGGTGGACGTGGCGGTGCCGGATGCCCATGTCAAGCAGGAGCACATCATCGTCACCTTCCTTGCGGCAGCGCTGCTGCTGCTGTTCATCTTCCTGCTGCTGAAAAAGACGGTAGCCAACGCCTATGAAACGATCGCCGTGGCCAAGGGCTGGAAAGAATCCCCGCACCGGGTGCAGAAAAATGACCTCACCTTTGAACTGCAGGGAATGTACGATGAAAACGGGGAAAACGGAGAGTATTTCTACGTCAACACCGATTTCGACCAGCGCACGGAGCATGAGCAGGTTGACGAGTGGAAGCCGGTGGCGCAGCGGCGGGCGGAAATGGCTGCGGCGGCGCAGGAGGCAATCGAAGCAGAGGCGCCCCGCACCGAGGACGCTTCTGCCCTGACGGTGAAGGAAGTCAAGCGCCGGCAGCGGGAACAGGCTCGGGTGCAGCGCAAAAAACAGCGGGCGATGCGGGGAGAGCAGATACGGAGAGCCTTTTTTTCCCCGCTGCTCGGAGAGGATATTTACCCGGGCGACCAGCCGAAGGACGGTCTTTCCGCCGCCGTGCCGCCCAACGATACGGATTATTTCTATTCACAGGGTGCCGGAGAAGACGGAATGTTTTATGTTGACCTGAGCGAAGAAGGAAAGAATACACCGCCGACGCTTTCCGATAAGAGCAAGCGGTACTGAGTGAGAAGGAAGAGAACACAAGCATGGAAACAAAACTCTTGACCACCTGTGCAAAGGATATTGCCATAGCCGCCGGGCTGATCCGGCAGGGGGGGATCGTGGCGATGCCCACCGAGACCGTGTACGGACTGGCCGCCGATGCCCTCAACGGGGAGGCGGTGAAAAAGATCTTTGCCGCCAAAGGACGGCCGGCGGATAATCCGCTGATCGTGCATATTGCGAATCTGTCGCAGATCGGGGAATTGACAGACGATTTTCCGGAAAAGGCCCGGCTCCTCGCAGAAGCGTTCTGGCCGGGGCCGCTGACGATGATCCTCCCCCGCAGCAGCCGGGTGCCCCCGATCGTGAGCGCCGGACTGCCCACGGTCGCCATCCGCTTTCCGTCCCACCCGGCCGCCCAGCGCCTGATCCGGGAAAGCTGCCCGCTGGCGGCGCCCTCCGCCAACCTGTCCGGCAGCCCCAGCCCGACCACCTTCCGCCATGTGCGGGAGGATATGATGGGCCGGGCCGATGCCATCATCGACGGCGGCGATTGTGCGGTGGGGGTGGAATCCACGGTGATCACCCTGCTGTCCGACCCGCCCCGGCTGCTTCGCCCCGGCGGGATCACCGCCGAGCAGCTCCGGGATGTGATCGGTCCGGTGACGGTGGACGAGGCTGTGTGCCGCCCCCTGCGGGAAGGAGAGGCCCCCGCCAGCCCGGGGATGAAATATAAGCATTACGCTCCCTGCGCGCAGGTCATTTTGCTGCAGGGGGGAGAGGACGATTTTGTGGCGTATGTGAATGCCCACGCCGGGGACGGGGTGGGCGCCCTGTGCGACAGCGAGGAGACTGCCAGACTGCAAGTGCCCTGCATGGCGCTTGGACCGGCAGAGGACCTTGAAAAACAGGCGCATGAATTGTTTGCGGCGCTGCGGGGCGCCGACGAGCGGGGCTGGAAAACCGTATATGCCCACTGCCCGCCGCAGACAGGCGTGGGGCTGGCCGTGTACAACCGGATGGTGCGGGCCGCCGGTTTCTGCGTGATCCCGCTTGGAAAGGAGGAGGTCGTTTGATCGTTGTTGGCCTGACCGGGCAGACCGGCGCCGGAAAAACCACCGCATCGGAGGCGGCTGCCTCTCTGGGCTTTCCGGTGATCCATGCCGATGCCGTGGCCAGAGAAGCGCTGTCCCCGGGCTCGGACTGCCTCAAGCGGGTGGCAGAGGCGTTCGGGGAAGATATTATCGACGAAAACGGAGCCTGCCGCCGGCAGGTGCTCGCCCGGCGGGCGTTTGCGGACAGGGAGCATACCGAACTGCTCAACCGCCTGACGCACCCCTGGATCCGCAGCCGCATCCGGGAATACATAGAACAGCACCGGAGCGAATATGATGATATGGTAGTCCTCGATGCTTCTCAGTTGTTTGAAAGCGGCGGCGAGGAAGACTGCGACGTGATCGTTTCCGTGACCGCCCCGAAAGAAGTCCGGCTGCAGCGGATCTGCCGGCGGGACGGGATCTCCGAAGAAGCGGCCCGGCGGCGCATGAGCGCTCAGCATGAAGAAGCGTTTTTCCGGGAGCATTCTCAGTTTTTATTGGACGGGAGTCTGCCGATGGAGGAATTGAAGGCAGAGGCGCTGGACCTGTTTTCCCGCATTCATGCCGACAGCCTTCTGCCGACGGACTCTTCCGAAGAAGCCCCCCTTCCGGAGGAAAAACCGCCCGGAAAACTGAAAAAAATGTTCCCGTACCGTCGGCTGTTAGCGCTGGTGTTCCTGGGAGAAGCGCTGGCGGCAACGGTGGTGCTGGCGCTGCTGCTGCGGCATGGAAATACGCATTACGTCGGAAAAACCTATCCCCTGCAGTATCAGGCGGAAATTCTGGACGCTGCCGACAAATATCAGGTGGACCCGGCGCTGATTTACGGGGTGATCAAAACCGAAAGCGATTTTAATCCCGAAGCACAGTCGTCTGCGGGCGCCATCGGACTGATGCAGATCGTGCCGGATTCCTTTATCTGGCTGCAGACGTTTTACACCGATGAAAGCTATGAACACTATGAGTTTGAAGACCTGTGGGACCCGGCGCTGAATATCGACTACGGCACGCATTTGCTGTCGGTACTGCTGGGGATGTACCACGATGAAGACACCGCCGTGTGCGCCTATAACGCCGGGGTTGGAAACGTGAATGCATGGCTGGAGGACAGCCGCTATTCCGATGACGGGGTCACGCTGAAGGAGGTTCCCTTTTCCGAAACCGAAAACTACCGCTTTACCGTGGCGCGGCATAAAAGCACCTATCAGCGGCTCTATGAGGGACTGCTGACCGATTCGTCTGCTCAGCCGGAAGAATCTCCATAAACCAGACAACAGAAAGGAAGAGTACCA
Organism: uncultured Ruminococcus sp.; assembly: GCA_902772855.1. Taxonomy (GTDB): domain Bacteria; phylum Bacillota; class Clostridia; order Oscillospirales; family Acutalibacteraceae; genus UBA1213. Next base: position 3,731 of record CACYCG010000018.1, on the reverse strand, counting down.
TGTGCGAAGAGAAAAAGGGAAAAAGTCAGGCAGCTAAAAGAAAAGAAGAACTGTTCCTGCCGAAGAAAAAAGGATGCCGGGCGGTCTCGGCGGAGGAAACGGCGGCAGCCGATGCGTTCTGTGAGGGATACAAGACGTTTTTAGATTCCGCCAAAACCGAGCGGGAAGCGGTGGCTTCCGCTATCCGGCTGGCAGAAGAGGCGGGGTTTGTCCCCTTTGACCCGGAAAAAACCTATCAGCCCGGCGAGAGGGTGTACCTCAACAACCGGAACAAAGCGCTGCTGCTGGCTGTTATCGGCAAAAACGGGACGAAAAACGGGGTGCGGCTGGGGATCGCTCATATTGATTCCCCCCGCCTCGACCTCAAGCCGAATCCCCTGTATGAATCCGCCGATTTGGCGCTGTTCAAAACGCATTATTACGGCGGCATTAAAAAATACCAGTGGCCGACCGTTCCGCTGGCCCTGCACGGAACCGTGGCGTTTCGGGACGGCACTTCGGTGAACGTATGCCTGGGCGATGACCCGGAAGACCCCTGCTTCCTTGTCAGCGATCTGCTGCCGCATTTGGCGGTAGACCAGATGTCCAAGGTCATGACCAAGGCGTTTAACGGGGAGCACCTGAATGTGCTGGTGGGCAGCCGTCCGTTCAATGATGATGAGGAAAGCGAAAGCGTCAAGCTGAACGTCATGCACCTGTTGTTTGAAAAATACGGGATGAGGGAAGCGGATTTTCAATCGGCGGACCTGTGTCTGGTTCCGGCGGATAAGGCCCGGGACGTGGGTTTTGACCGCAGCATGATCGGCGCCTACGGCCATGACGATAAGGTCTGCGCCTATCCGGCGCTGATGGCGGCCCTCGATGCCGGGGTGCCGGAGTCCACGGTTATCACCGTGCTGACCGACCGGGAAGAGATCGGAAGCGACGGAAACACCGGCATGAAATCCACGTTTTTAGTCGATTTCGTAGCGGACCTGGCGGAAGCGGAAGGGAGAAAGCTGCGCCATGTGCTGCGCTCCTCCTGCTGCCTGTCCGCCGATGTGAACGCCGCCTTTGACCCGACCTATTCCGGGGAGTTTGAGGCCAACAATTCCTGCTACCTCAACCGGGGCGCCGTCATCACCAAATACACCGGAAGCGGCGGGAAATACTCCACCTCCGATGCCTCGGCGGAATATATGGCGAAAATCCGCTCAGTGCTTGATAACTCGGCCGTTCTCTGGCAGACCGGGGAGCTGGGCAAGGTGGATGGAGGCGGCGGCGGGACCATCGCCAAGTTCGTGGCCAACTGGAATGTCGACGTGGTAGACCTCGGCGTGCCGGTTTTGTCCATGCACGCCCCGATGGAAGTTGTGTCAAAAATCGACGTCTACATGACCTATCGGGCACTGCTGGCGTTCTACCGGGCGGAGAAGATGTAAAGCGTCGGAATTTACAGCAATCGATGGCGCAGAAAACGGGCCTTTTCCCTCCTGATCTCCGGGAACGGGCCCGGTTTTCTTTGGGGGAACCAACCGAAGAAAAGCAGGAAAACACCCCCGTTTTTGCCGGTATATACTAATTTCGACCAAGTTCCAAAAAGATATTGACTTTATGATTGTTTTGTATTATTATGATTAGTATGAAGAAAGGTGTTTCATTGTCGATTTCTGTCCCTTCTTCTTGTTTGTTTTTAACAAAAAATCATTCTGGCGCCACGGTTTATTGGTAGATTTTATGAGTCTGAGCAAAATTCGGATAGTCGTAAAGTTCATTCCTTTACATCCGGCGCCGTCTTATAGACAACAGGTACGGGCGTTTTGCCGCACCTCTGAGGCAAACCCCGCATGAAAAGCATTACCGGGAGGGTTGCAGCTTGAAAAAAATCGTGATAAACGGCGGCCGGGAGCTGTATGGCACCGTGCCGATCAACGGCTCCAAAAATGCCGTGGTGGCCATTATTCCGGCCACTATTTTATCCGGCGGCGTGTGCCGGATCGAAAACGTCCCCCGCATCGGGGATGTGTTCACGCTCATTGACATTATGACGGACATCGGAGCGAAAGTCCGGTGGATCGACAGTCAGACCCTCGAAATTGATGCGACGGCGGTGGATTGCCATGTGGCCACCGGAAACGCCGTGAGCAAAATGCGGGGAAGCTATTATTTCATGGGCGCCATGCTCGGCCGCTTTCATCAGGCGGACGTGGGAATGCCCGGCGGGGACAATTTTGATTTTCGCCCGATCAACGAGCACCTCAAGGGTTTCAACCTGCTCGGAGCGGAATATTCCATCACCAAGGATATTATCCACCTCAAGACGGACGCCCTGAAAGGAGCGAGCATCCGCTTTGACGTGCAGTCGGTGGGCGCTACCATCAACGTGATGTTAGCGGCGGTGCTGGCGGAAGGCCGCACCACGATCTACTCCGCTGCACAGGAGCCCCATGTGGTCGACGTGGCCAATTTCCTCAGCTCTATGGGCGCCGAGATCCGCGGCGCCGGCACCGATGTTATCAAAATTGACGGCGTCAAGTCGCTTCACGGCTCCACCTACACCATCATTCCCGACCAGATCGAAGCCGGGACCTTTATGGCGGCGGTGGCGAACACCGGCGGCGACCTTACCCTGACGAACGTGATCCCCTGGCATCTTCGCTTCATTACCGACAAACTCCGGGAAACCGGCGTGACCGTGGAGGAAGGCGATGATACCATTCGGGTCATCCGCAGCAAAGAGTCCCTGCGCCGGGTGGACATCATCACCCGGGCCCATCCGGGCTTCCCGACCGATATGCAGCCGCAGTTCGGCACCCTGATGACAACCGCCTCGGGCATCAGCCGGGTGCGGGAAGAGGTGTGGGACAACCGCCTGAAATACCTGTTAGAGCTGCAGCGCATGGGCGCCTCGGTGCGGATCGAAGATAAGAAAAATGCCATCATTACCGGCGTGGAACGGCTGAAAGGCTCCATCGTGTCGGCGGTGGATCTGCGGGCCGGAGCCGCTTTGGTAATTGCCGGGCTGGCCGCCGACGGAGTGACAGAGGTGCTCCGGGTGGACCAGATCGAGCGGGGCTATGAAGACATCGTGGGCAAGCTCAAACGCGTTGGCGCCGATATTGAAATGGTGATCATTGAGGAACAAGAGGTCAAACCGCCCGAGTCATCGGCCGGCTGATCGAGGGATACCGGGAAGTCCGCTGCCGCAGGCGGGCTTCCTTTTTTCCGTTTACAAAAGGCAGGACGGATGTGTAAAGGAAAGAACTTTTCTGTAAAAAAAAATAATTTACAGCATTGGGAGAGGGGAGAGGACAAATGCCGAGATTATATCCGCTGTTCAGCGGCAGCTCGGGAAATTGTTATTATCTGGGCAGTCAGGAGGAGGGGGTGCTCGTGGACATTGGCCGCAGCGCCCGACAGATCTGCCGTGCTCTTCAGGAGCGCTCCCTTCGTCCGGAGGGCGTGCGGGCTGTGCTGATCACGCATGAGCACATCGACCATGTACAGGGGCTGCGGGTGTTTGCGGGGCAGTACGGGGTGCCGGTGTACGCTTCGGCGGGGACCGTTCATGCGCTGCAGCAGAAGGGACTGGCCGATGAGCGCACCGAACTGATCGCCATCGGGGAACGGGGCGTGGAGCTCGACGATATGTTCATCCGGCCCTTTGCCATTTCGCATGACTGCGCCCAGGGGTACGGCTACCGGATCGAAACGAGGGACAGCCGGAGCACCTCTTTTGTGACCGATACGGG
>CACYCG010000017.1 GCA_902772855.1 uncultured Ruminococcus sp. | reverse complement strand
GATGACGGGGAAAAACTTCCCTTTGGCAATTTCACCATTCAGGTCATCGGCACCCCTGGTCATACAGCCGGAGGCGTTTGCTACCAAATCGGCGATAATCTATTCACAGGGGATACCATCATCAGCCCCACCACCGGACGTACCGATTTCCCAACCGGGAACAGCCGGGAAATGATCGCCTCCGTCCGGAAAATCGCCGCACTTCCCGGAAATCCGCACCTGTTTTGCGGGCACGGAGAAGAAAGCACCTTAGCCTACGAAAGAAAATACAACATGATCATGAGGAACTGTACGAATGAGGATTTATATTGACGCACACCCATTTCATTATGAAATGGAGAATCTGACACGGCTTTTCTTTCCCAATGAAAAACTGACCGTTCTCCACACAGACGGCACTCCCTTGGAAGCTCCGTATGTCTATACCCATGTTGGCACTTCCTCCGAAACTGGTCTGACGGTGTTGGAAGCCTCCATGAAAACAGACCGTTTTTCCGACAGCCGCACCAGAACCCTGAGCGCAGCAGAGGCTTCGGACGAAAAAACGGTGGAGCGGGAATTGGCGCTTTGCCTGTATGATCTGCTGTGCCGGGCCACGGGCCGGCAGCAGCCGTGGGGGATTCTAACCGGTGTCAGACCGATCAAATTATTCCGCCGACTGTCTGAAGAACAGGGCGAAGCCTACGCAAGATCCTATTTCCGGGAAAAACTCCTGGTGTCAGAAGAAAAAACAAACGTAAGCGCCGTCACAGAAAAAACCGAACGGCAAATCCTCTCTCTCAGCACCCCCCGGTCATTCAGCCTATACATCTCCATTCCGTTCTGTCCCACCCGCTGTTCCTATTGTTCCTTTGTTTCCCAGACCATTGAACGGGCCAAAAAATTAGTGGATCCGTATTTCGACCTTCTTTGTCAGGAAATTTCCTATACGGCTGCCATCGTCCGGGACCTCGGACTCGTGCTGGAAAGCGTTTATGTCGGAGGAGGCACTCCCACCACACTCAGTGCTTCCCAATTGTCCGCTCTGATCCAGGCTGTCCGGGACAATTTTGATATATCTTCCTGCCGGGAATTTACCATCGAAGCAGGACGGCCCGATACCATTACGGAAGAAAAACTGGCTGCCATTCTAAACGGGGGAGTCGACCGCATCAGCATCAATCCGCAGACCCTGAATGACGACGTTCTCGCCGCCATCGGGCGAAAACATACCGCCGCGCAAACGCTGGAAGCATTTGAGCTGGCCAGAAAAAAGGGATTCCGGCATATCAATATGGACCTGATTGCCGGATTGCCCACAGAAACACCGGAAAGCTTTTATCAGACCCTCGACCGCATATGTGAACTGTCCCCTGAAAGCATTACCGTGCATACCCTTGCCCTGAAAAAATCCTCCTCCCTGACGCTGACCGGGGGAGAGATCCGTTCTCATAAAGAAAGCCCTGCTGCCAGAATGATCCGCTATGCTCAGCAAAAGCTGACCGACGGCGGATATCATCCTTATTATTTGTATCGTCAATCCCGCATGGAAGGCAACCTGGAAAACACCGGATGGTCCAAGCCGGGATTTGAAGGACTGTATAATGTTTTCGTTATGGACGAGACCCATACCATCCTGGGCTGCGGAGCCGGGGCCGTCACTAAGCTGAAAGTACCCTTCAGTGAGGAACTGACAAGAATATTCAACTACAAATATCCGTATGAATATATCAACGGATTCGATGAAATGCTCAAGAGGAAGGATGGGGTGAAAGATTTTTATGAACAATTATCTGAACACTTACCGCCGGTATGCCTGTGATTTAGCACGCATCAACGAGGAAGCACAGACCGACCCGGAAAACCTGATCCGCATGACCGAAACCGTCTATCGCCATGATCTGCGGCTGATCGTCGATCAGATTGTGCAGATCCCGGGGCATCGTCACGTCCTGCTGCTTTCCGGCCCCTCCGGCAGCGGCAAAACCACTACTGCCCAGAAACTGGCCGACGTCTTCCGCAGCCGTGATATTGACGCACAGCTCATTTCCATGGACGATTTTTATTTAGGTGCCGATTTCGTGCAGAAGCTCCCCGATGGTCGGCCCGATTTTGAATCCGTGGAAGCGCTGGATATTCCCCTCATTCAAAAATCCATTCGTCTGCTCTCCACCGTGGGAGAATGCACGATTCCTAAATACGATTTCAAACATAGCAAGCGTTCTTCTCAGACCAAAGATATCGTCCTCCAGGAAAACTCCGTCATCATCATGGAAGGCATCCATGCCCTGCATCCCATTTTCAGTCAGGGAATGGAAAAAGAAAAAGTGCTCAAACTGTATGTAAGCGTCAAACAAGGAATCAAAGACGGAGAAAGCTATGTCCTCACCAACCAGGAGATCCGTTTGCTGCGGCGGCTGGTGCGGGATTACAGTTTCCGGAAGGTCAGTCCGGAGTATATGATCTCTATGTGGCCGACCGTGGTAGACGGCGAGAAAAAATATATCCGCCCTTACCGCTACACCAGTGATTTCACCGTCAATTCCATTCATATCTATGAACCCTGCGTATTGAAAAAAACCGCCCTTCAGCTTTGTGAAGAACTGCTGAAACAGAGCACCGAAGCACAAGTGGCCGCTCATTTGGCAGAGTCGCTGAACCGTTTTGCCGACATCGACCCAAACCTGCTTCCCGAGGACTCTCTTATCCGGGAGTTTTTAGGCGGAGGCTGCTATTCTTACTGAGTTTGCATTCAAAAATGCTTGCAGTCTGCCGGCAAAAATGCTATAATCAAGAGGCTAATGCTGATTTTGAAAAGGAGAATGAATTATGGGAGTATTTGAAGACGTCGTTCTGAATGCCCGCACAGCGGTAGATTCCATGGGGAAAAAGGCCGGTCAGGTGATTGACCTGTCAAAACTGCGCATCGCCGCCCTCGATCTGAAAAGTGAGATCTCTCAGAAGTACAGCATTCTGGGACGCATCGCTTATGAAGAATCCGTCAGCGGCAAAAGCTATGAAAAAAGCAAGGCAGAGCTGATCGAAAAGATCACCGAACTTAAAGCACAGCTTGCTTCTGTCAATGAAATGCTGGAAATCGCCCGTCAGAAGACCAAATGTCCCTCCTGCGGAACCTATAACGCCAAAGGAGCGGTTTTTTGTGCCAAATGCGGGGCAAAGGTCAACCCGGACCAGACAGCAGCCGAACATATGTCCCCGGACGATGTTATCGATTTCACCGAGGACAATTTTGAAGATGACGATCTTCTGTGATCCGCCTCAAAAGGAATCCGAAACGGACTTTTGAAAGGGTGTGCTGTTTGTGTCAGAAAAACAAAAGACGGGCAAAGCACAGTCGTTTCTGAAAGGCACCATGGTGCTTGGCGGCAGTATGATCGTTGTCAAGCTGATGGGAATGGTTTACAAAATCCTCCTGTCCAATATGTACGGAGGAGTCGGCACCGGGCTTTTCAATTCGGCTTATTCCCTGTATGGGATCCTGTTTGCACTGTCCAATGCAGGCTTTCCGATCGCTATCGCCCGCATGGTTTCCGAAAGCGCCGCTCACAAGCGTTTTCGGGAGATCAAGCAGATCCATCGCCTCTCGGTTCCTATTTTTGTAGTAGCCGGACTGATCTGCTTTTTGGCGATGGTTCTGGGCAGTTTTATCTATGTCAGGGTCATTCATGCCGAAAATGCCATTTTTGCTCTTCTTTGCCTTTCTCCAACGATTTTCTTTGCCTGTCTGATGTCCGTATACCGAGGGTATTTTGAAGGTATGCGGAACATGGTCCCCACAGCCATATCCGAAATTATCGAAGCTGTTTTCAAGCTGTTTTTCGGATTTACCGCCTCCTCTCTGACTCTGCATTTCTGCATGGATCAGTATGAAAGGGAAGGGTATGTGCTGGGTACCAAATGCGCCAGCGAAGCCGAAGCCCAATCCGTTGCTATTCCATTGGCCGTGGGAGCTGCCATCACAGGGATCTCTCTGGGTGCTTTATTCGGGCTGGTGTATCTTATCATCCGCTATCGGCGGGGAAGTGACGGGATCACGGTGGAAGAACTGCGCTGTTCTCCGCCTTCCCGCCCCAATAAAACCATCATCAACACCCTTGTCCGAACAGCTATTCCCATCGGGCTGGGGTCTATCGTCATGAGTCTGGCGGATATGGTCGACAATACCCTCGTTTATCGCCGGATCGACCATATCATGCAGACCAATCCGGATGCCCTGCTGAACGTATATGGTTCTCTGGTGCCGGATGAAGTGTATTATTCCGGAAACACCCATACCTACTTAGCAGGATGCTACAGCTTTGCGCTCACGCTGATGATGCTGGTCACCTCCATCACGCAGGTGTTCAGCGTAACGGCTCTTCCGTCTGTCACCAACGCCTGGGCCAGCGGGGACAAGACCCGCCTCAAACAAAGCATTGAAACGGTTCTGCGCATCACCGTTCTGGTCACTCTGCCCTCCGGCATCGGTATGTCCGTTCTGGCAGAACCGATCCTGTCTCTGATCTACAGCGGCCCCGCCGTTGCCAACGAAGCAGAAATCGGCTCAAAAGTGCTGGCTGTCATGGGCATTTCCGTTATTTTTATTGCCACCAGCACCCCCATCTGCAGTATGGTGCAGGCGGTCGGAAGGGTGGATGTTCCGCTGAAACTGTATTCCATCGGTATGGTCATGAAAATCGTGGTCAATTATATTCTCGTCGGTATCCCCGAGATCAACATTCAGGGCGCCAACGTCGGCTCGATCGTATGCTATGGATTTGTCACCGTTGTAGCCATGTTTACCCTTTGCCGGCTGACCGGCATTATTCCCGATTTTATTTCCATTATGGTCAAACCGCTGCTTGCCGCCATTGTCTGCGGGCTGACAGCTTATTTTTCCGAGATCGTATACGATGCTTTCCTGATTCAGAAGGCAGCCACCGTTTTAGCTGTCCTGACAGCCATCGTTGCTTATATCATCGCCATGTTCCTGTTCAGAGCTGTCAAGCGGGAAGATATTTTACAAATGCCAAAAGGAAATAAAATTGTCAAAGTACTTGAAAAACACAAACTAATAAGGTAAAATAGATAATGCTGTGAAAAGAGGGGCGTTATGGATTTTATTCCGAAAGAAACCTATGACATTCAGGATCTGATCGGGATCGTCAAAAAACTCCGGGCACCGGATGGCTGTCCGTGGGATAAGGTGCAGACACACGAAACGATACGAAAAGATTTTCTGGAAGAGGTATACGAAGCGGTAGAAGCCATTGACGAGCAGGACCCGGAGCATCTTCGGGAAGAGCTGGGCGATGTGCTTTTACAGGTCGTGTTTCACAGTGTGCTGGAAACAGAACAGGGCCGCTTTACCTTTGAAGACGTTGTTGATGAAGTCAGCCGGAAGATGATCGTGCGGCATCCTCATGTATTCGGCGAGGTTTCCGCCGACACCACCGAACAGGTTCTGAAAAACTGGGATACCATTAAAATGCAGACTCATTCGCAGCAGACCGTGGGAGAAGCGATGGAGGGCGTGTCCCGTGCGCTTCCGTCGTTGATGAGATGTGCCAAACTGCAGAAAAAAGCCAAAAGAGGCGGCGTTGTTTTCGATGACCGGGAACAGATTTTTGCAGAAACTGCCACGATGTTACAAAAAATGAAAGCATCCTCCGGACAGGACGAGGAACTCATGCAGCAGCTCACAGGAAATCTGCTTTTTTCTATCGTAAAGCTGTCCTATCTTTCGGGAGTCGATGCCGAACAATCGCTGTATAACACCTGCGATCGGTTCATTCAGCAGTTCAAAGCCTATGAAAGGCTTGCAGCCGAGGCAGGGATCGATATACAGGATCCGGACAGGAGTGTGACGGATCAACTTTGGAAACAAGTTTCCGATTCAGAAAACTAAGGAGGAAAACGAAAATGAACAAGACTGAGCTGATTGCTGCTGTCGCTGAAAGAACCAACATGACCAAGAAAGATGTTGAGAATACCATGACCGCTATGCTGGACACGATTATGGAGCGTGTTGCTGCGGGCGAAGATATCCGCATCGTTGGTTTCGGTACTTTCGAGCGTCGTGAAAGAAAGGAAAGAAAAGGATGTGATCCCCGCACCAATCAGGAGATCATCATTCCCGCATCAAAAATTCCTGCCTTCAAAGCCGGCAAAGCTTTCAGAGATAAAGTGGACGCTGAGTAAACCGTTTCCAGAAACCGGTCAATGACCGGTTTCTGTTTTTTGAAGCAAAATCCCCAGCAGCACTGCTGTTCACAAAAATGCAAAGATCAAAAGAGTCAGAGAAAAAATGGAGGGCTTGCCTTGAGACTGGATAAATACCTGAAAATCAGCCGCATTATCAAACGCCGGACGGTGGCCAACGAAGCCTGCGATGCGGGAAGAGTCACCGTCAACGGAAAACCTGCCAGAGCCTCCTACGAAGTGAAGGTAGGGGATATCATTGAAATTGCTATGGGCAGTCACCCCATCCGGGCGGAAGTGCTCAGCGTCAATGAATACGCCAAAAAAGAGGAAGCCGGCCTGATGTATCGGATGCTTTCCTGACAAAAGAGGAATAAACACCCACGCCCCTGCATAGTGATGATAACAGAACTATGCGGGGGTGATGATTTTGAACGGAAAAGAAAACACACAGCTTCGCAAAAAGCACACGCTGATCCTCGAAAGCCGGACCGAACTGTCGCTGGAAGGCGTTCAGGATGTGGCCGGATTCAGCGACACAAAAATTCAGCTTTCCACCGAACAGGGCGCTCTGACGATCGCTGGCAGCGGCCTGCACATTGATTCCTTCAGCCAGGAAACAGGGGCACTGAAAATGAACGGTCACGTCAACAGCCTGATCTACTCTGACACTCATCGGGAGGAAGGCGGGTTCTGGGCCAAATTATTCAAATAAGGATGTGCGCTCCACATGATGATCACCACCATTGATCCGATGCGGGCGTTTTTGTGGTCCTTCGTGCTCGGTCTGGTCATTACCGCCGGTTATTTCGCTCATGCACTTTTTCTTTCGGTCTTCAGGCCATCCCGGATTTTTGTCGCTGTCAGTGACTTTCTTTTCGGAAATATGATTTTGCTGTTTAATTTTCTGTATGCTTCGGCCATGACAGAAGGGAAGATCCGGGCTTACACAGTCTTTCCGGAACTGTTGGTCTTTTTTATCGGATATTTTCTTCTTCTTCGTCCATGCAAACGACTGATTGCCGCTGTCGTGGAAGAATTGCAGATCAGGCTCCGAAAAAGTGTTCAAAAGCCCGCAAAAACGGTATTGACAATCGTCCGAACTTCCAGAACCAAAAAAAAGACAAAATCGGAGAAAAAAACTTAAAAACTCTTCGATTTTTCCTTGCAAATGCTATGGTAAATGTTGTATAATAGGGATGTTGGTTGACGAGAAATGATATTCGGAAGGTGAATCCAATGGCAGGCGCTGAAAAAAAGAAACGAATGACAAGCAGAACAAGAAACAGATACCGCTGGATCGGGTTTTTCATTGCTTTGGTCATGATCGTTTATTTCACCTTTGCACTCGTTAATCTGCGGATTCAAATCAATCACGCGAGCACTGAATGTGACATGATGGAGGAAAAGGTTTACACGCAAAGGGAAAAAACAGCGGATTACAAGCGAATTGCCGATGCGGTATCCGAAGTAGCCGCCGAAAAGAAAAACTTGGAAACCGGCAATACGCCCAAAAAGGTCAGTCCGGAAACCAAGGCTGCCTATTCGGATTACATCGAAAAAATTGCTCGGGAGAATTTGGATTATGTAAAAAACGGTGAGATTGTGTATATCAACATAGCCGGACATTGAGAGGAGAAAGCGTATACAGTATGAGTCTTGAAGTGGGAACCATTATTGAAGGAAAGGTTACCGGCATTACCAAGTTCGGTGCCTTTGTTGATCTCGAAGAAGGAAAGACCGGCATGGTCCATATTTCCGAAGTAGCACCCACCTTTGTAAATGACATCAAGGATTTTTTGACAGAAGGCCAGACTGTCAAAGTGAAGATTCTGTCTATCAGCGAAGACGGAAAAATCAGCCTTTCCATTAAAAAAGCGATGCCGCAGCAGCGCCGCAGTTCCGGCGGTCAGGGAAGACCGCAGGGACCCAGAGCGCAAACCTCCCGTCCGGGAAGCTACGAATGGCAGCCGCCGAAAAAGCCGGAATCCTCCAGTTTTGAAGATATGCTTTCCAAATTCAAACAGGCCAGCGATGAAAAAATGTCTGACCTGAAGCGTATGGAATCAAAACGAGGCGGTTATTCCAGGCGCGGCAATACTCCAAAGCCGTAAGGCACTGTTTTTTACATGATCAGATCGGGGAGTTGTGGAACTCTCCGATTTTTTTTGAAAGGAATGGACTGTATAATGTACCTGACACATATCAGGATCTTTACGATGGATCCAAGGGGGACCGTGATTCAAAACGGATTTTTGCAGATTCAGGATGGAATCATCCGGGCGGTGGGGCCAATGGAACAGCTTCCTTCCGAGCAGGGGGAGGTTTTCGATGGACAGGGGCTTTGCGTCTATCCGGGCTGGATCGACAGCCACACCCATTTAGGAATGTTTGAAGATTCTCTGTGCTTTGAAGGAGATGACGGAAACGAAGACACGGACCCCATTACGCCGCAGCTTCGGGCCATTGACGGCGTCAATCCTATGGATTCCTATTTTCGGGAAGCTCTGGAAGCTGGCATAACCACCGTTCTGATCAGTCCGGGCAGCACCAATCCGATTGCCGGTCAGATTGCTGCCGTCAAAACCCTGGGCAAACGGATTGATCGGATGATCGTCAAAGCACCCGCCGCTATCAAATTTTCCCTCGGAGAAAACCCAAAATCCACCTATAACGACAAAGATCAGACTCCTGTCACCCGCATGGCCGTAGCCTCCCTCATCCGGGAAACATTATTCCGTGCCAAAAAATATGCGGAAGATAAAGAACGAAGCGAAACAGAAGGGGAGGAGGCCGACCCTCCGGAGTTTGACAGCAAATGCGAAGCGCTGCTTCCCTTGTTGAAAGGGGATATTCCGGCGCATTTTCATGCCCATCGTGCCGATGATATTTTTACGGCCCTTCGCATTTGTCAGGAGTTCTCCATTCCGTGCCTGATCGTCCACGGAACGGAAGCGCATCTGGTTGCGGAGGAACTGCGGGGAGACTGTCTGGGCGTGCTTTCCGGTCCCTTCCTGACAGACAGAAGCAAACCGGAGCTGAAACATCTGACACCGGCTTCCCCCGGGATTCTGTCCTCCTCCGGCCTGCCTACCGCCATCATCACCGACCACCCGGAAACACCCATTCATTACCTGACCCTTTGCGCTGCGGTTGCCGTGCGGGAGGGCATGAGCCGGGAAAACGCTCTGCGGGCCATCACCTGCGATGCAGCCGCTTTGTGCGGGATCAGCCACCGGGTGGGCAGCATTGAAAAGGGGAAGGATGCCGATCTCGTCCTGTACCGGGGAGATCCTCTGGATCTGATGCAGAAACCGGCTGCCGTTATGTGTAATGGTCACTTCCGTATTCTGGACCGTTCTTTTTCTGCTACTTTCGATGAAAATGCCTGAAAAAGATTCATAATATTTTAACATAAAAATGAAAGTGTGCTGTTGATTTTTTGTTAAAAAGTGTTATAATAGAATCAACCTGGGGAGCAATCCCTATCACAAGGAGGCATCCGCTTATGAAGTATAGCATTATTGGCAGAAAAGTGAATCTCAGGGACAATTTCAAAGAGAGGGTGTACAAGAAGCTGGGAAAGTTTGAAAAAATCTTTTCCGAAGATGCCGAGGCTTTTGTCACCGTTACCTTGGAGAAAAATCGTCAGACAGTCGAAGTCATGATTCGTGACAACAGTATGCTGTATCGTGCCGAAAGCACCGCCATGGAGATGAACGATGCGTTAGATGCTGTAGTGGATATTCTGGGTGGTCAGATCCGCAAGAATAAAACCAAGCTCAGCAAAAAGCTGCGTCCGGAATCGGTCGAATTGTTTTTCGCCGAAGATGAAGGTGATTCCGAGGAACCTGATGAAGAAGAATACGCTGTTGTCCGCACGAAAACCTTTTTCGTGAAGCCTCTCAGCGTAGAAGAGGCCATCCTGCAGATGAATATGCTCGGACATGAGTTCTTCATGTTCCGCAACGCTTCCAGCAACGAAATCAACGTCGTATATCGCCGGAAAGACGGCAATTACGGACTTTTGGAGCCGGAAAGCTGACAGTAGCCTTATCGATAAATATAAAACCTCCCGCAGCGGTTCCAAGCTCCGCTGCGGGAGGTTTTTGCAGTATATCAGATAGCTGCATCTGTTTTTTCCGAAAGCCAGCCCCGCTCATAGGCAAAGGAAATTTCGCTGCGATAGCCATCCGAATCCCATGATTCGATATGATACCGTCCTTCCGCTTTGCTCAGCCTGTTTCGGCCGCTTCCCAGACAGCATTCCAGCACGCTGTCAACTTTTTTGGGGGAGGGAAGAAATTCTCTTTGATTCTTCTGCTGAATGATATGAAGCTGCGCAAAAAAATCCCGCACATCTTCCGCCGAAAAATCTGTCACGCCATAAGCCGCCAGCACTTCCACACAGCTTTTGATCAGGCTGAAACTCTGCATCTGGGAATAATCCACCAAAGCGTGCTCAGAGGTGTAATAGAATGAGGCTTCCTTATAATTGATTTTTTTCATGCTGTCATTCATGCTGCAATCCCTCAAGTGCTTCCCGTACCAATTCCTGATTTCCAACCACCGAAGCAAGCAAAATCGAATACAGCCGCTGAGGATCCTCATAGAACTTTCTGACAACCGCAGAGGCTTCCCGCTTATCCGGAACAAACAGCGTCAGGCTCATCAGATCTCTCATGCCATCCGTGATCCTCATGGTAACGTGATAACCGCCGCCCTCAGCTTTTGTAATTCTGACAGGGTTTTCTTCTTCTAATTTTTTTCTTTCCACCAGCTTCATCGTGGCAGCCACTGCCTTCTGACGAACGGATAAAGAAAGGTTTGTATGCAATAAATGAGAGATCAGCACCCCGTTCGGGCTGATCGTCAGCATTTCATTTTCTTCTGTCACATTCTTGTTTTTGATCAGTTCTGAAACAGCGGCCGTTGTTTCAAAATAATTCGCCAGTCCGTTTTCCTGAATAATTTCGATCAGATCTTTCTTGGAAAACGGCGTCTGGATCGTATCAAGCAAATAGCAAATAAGAATACCGATATCCCGTGTATTCCGAAGTCCGCCCGGATCGATCCCTTCCGAAAATGCATTATATTCCATCTTATCATCCCTCCCGAATGAATGCTCCGATAATCCTTTCCATTAGTATACCATAGTTTTTTTATTTTTCCAACCTAATATTTGCAGGCCAGCGTGACGCTGGACCCGGGTTTTTCAGGCGTCCTTCTTTTGACAGCCTTCTGCAAATAATCCCAGACCAGCGTGACGCTGGGCCCGGGATTTTCAGGCGTCCTTCTTCTGACAGCCTTCTGCAAATAATCCCAGACCAGCGTGACGCTGGGCCCGGGATTTTCAGG
>CACYCG010000016.1 GCA_902772855.1 uncultured Ruminococcus sp. | reverse complement strand
TGGGCATGATGGTCAAAATGATCGGCGCTGTCGTCATGCTGATCGTTCTGCTTCCCAAAGCCGTATTCCTGCTGTTGCCCGGCATCGCTCTCATGCTGCTGTTCACCTATGTGTTCCGGAAAAAGCTGAAATCCCTCCACCGGGATCAGCAGGAAGCGGAAGGAAAAAGCCGCATCCTGCTGCTGGACCGGCTGACCAATCTGCTGGTGGTCCGCAGTTTTTCCCGGGAAGAATCTTCTCTTGCCGAAGCGAACGAAAAGTTTGCTTCGCACCGGCGCATCCGTCTGAAAAGAAATCGTTTTGCCAATTTCTGCAACGCCGGTTTCGGAGCCGTCATGGACGGCGCTTATATGGCCGGCGTAGTGTACTGCGGCTTCTGCATTCTGAACGGTTCCCTCTCTTTAGGCACCCTGGCCGCCGTCATGCAGTTAGTCAGCGCCATTCAATCTCCCGCTGCGGGTATCACCGGCTACATACCCAAGTATTATGCGATGCTTTCCTCCGCAGAGCGCCTGCGGGAATCGGAAGCCTACCCGCCCGACTGCACCGACCCGAAACTTCTTCCTGAAGAGGTCCATGCTCTGTACCGGGATGCTTTCAGAGGCATCCGCTTTGAGGAGGTCTCTTTCCGCTATCCCACGCCCCTGCAGGAAGAGAGGGCCCCTTCTGTCCAGAGAGGGCTGGTTCTTGAGCATCTCAGCCTTTCTCTCCGGAAAGGAGAATTCATCGCCCTGACAGGGCGTTCCGGCTGCGGAAAAAGCACTTTGTTCAAGCTGATGCTGGCTTTATATCACCCGGACGAAGGAAAAATCCTCTGCGAGCTTGAAAATGACGGAGAGATAGAGTATAATCAGCTTACGCCTTCTTACAGGGGATTTTTTGCCTATGTGCCGCAGGGAAACCAGCTCATGTCGGGAACGATACGGGAATCGGTCGTTTTCGGAGACCGCGAAAAACTCCGGTCGGAAGAGGAAATCTGGTCAGCCTTAAAAACCGCCTGCGCTGAAGACTTTGTCCGGAGCCTTCCCCAAGGGCTGGACACTCCGTTGGGAGAGGGCGGAAGAGGGCTTTCAGAAGGCCAGCTTCAGCGTCTGGCAATTGCCCGGGCCGTGTTTTCCAAACGTCCTATTCTGCTTCTTGACGAAGCCACCAGTTCTCTGGATGAAAAAACAGAAGCTGATCTGCTCTGTAATCTGAAACAAATGACGGACAGTACCGTACTGATCATCACACACCGTCCGGCAGCCCTTGCTGTATGCGATCAGCAGATCGCACTGCAGGAAAGTTAAGAAAGGGAGAGAAAACCATGCATTCTACATTTGGAAAAATTGCCATGATTGCAGCGATTGCGGCGGTATTGGCCGGGATCGGAGTGATCGTCTGGATGGATCAGCGGGATCAGCAGCAGACAGCGCAGACCTATCAGCAGAATCAGGCCAATCAGCGAAAGGAAAAAAAGGAGTTTGCTGAAAAGGCAGACCGTCAATCCACCGCCTTGCAGGAGACAGTGAATGCAGAATGTCCTTCCATCGCCTGCTGGGGCGATGCATATATGGCCGGCACCAAGGGCAATTCCATTCCCACCGAACTGGAAAAGCTCATCAATTCCACCCTGTTTTCCCGTTTGAATATGGAGTTTAACAGCGTGACCGTGCAGACAGTAGGGGAGGTCGCCATTCCGGTATACCCGCTGGGCATGAAAGAGGAGACCTTTGATGCCATCATGGTCCGCACAGGCGCCGAGGCCATGTATCTTGCCGAACCGCTGAAGATTCCTGCCTCCACCGGGACCGTTGCCATCAGCTTCCAGACGAAAAAGGGAGCAGCGCTGACGTTTCTGCCCCAAACAGAATCCACCTTTGGAAAAACCACGATTGACGGCATCGAAGGCGGCATTTATTTTAACAGTAAGACCAATGCAGCCAAATTTGCCCGAAACGAAGACGGCACCGCCAAAACCGTCAAAGCGGGCACCCAGATACACACCGAAGGCCAGGAAGCCTATCGGGACAGTATAGCGGTGCTGTGCTTCGGCGAAAATGCGGCTCAGAAGCCTGCCGATTATGTCAAACGCCAGAAAGCCGTCATCGACCGCCAGAAAGCGCACAAAGACAAATATATCGTCATGGGGCGCACGGCTGCCGGTTCCGATCTGGACAAGCAGCTTCAGAAAACATTCGGCGACAGATATATCCGGCTTGACAAAGCCGACCAGCCCGACAATGCCGAAGAAGTAGCCAAGACCCTTTATCAGAAAATGGATTCGTTAGGGTATTTTACCGCCGTAAAAGAAAAAGTAGCCGAAGCCGAAAAGGAACTGGGCGTCAACGCCTGATGATTCCTGCTTTTGGAAACAGAACAGCGAATAGAAAAACAGCTTTGCCAACCGTTCCTGCGGGGCAAAGCTGTTTTTGTTTTCAATGGTCTGTTAGTTCTTTTCCAATTTTCTCAGGCGGGCCAGTTCTTCTTTTCCCAGCCGGATTTGTCCATCCTTGAGCACCTTGACCTGATCGACTTTGTAGGTATGGGCAGAACCGTTCGGGGATTTGTGCAGAGAAACCGTCAGCACCCCGGTCAGAAGATTTACATCGATCACGTTTCCTTTTCCATCCGGCGTTTCCACTACGGCGCCGACTTTCGGTGTCGTTTTGAGCAGTTCGGAATAGACATCCTGCTCATATTTCAGGCAGCACATCAATCTGCCGCAGGAGCCTGAGATCTTTACCGGATTCAGGGACATTCCCTGTTCTTTTGCCATTTTAATGGAAACCGGCTGAAACTCTCCCAAAAAGGAACTGCAGCAAAACGGCCTTCCGCAAATTCCCAATCCCCCGAGCATTTTTGATTCATCCCGCACACCGATCTGGCGCAGTTCGATTCTTGTTTTGAACACAAAAGCAAGGTCTTTCACCAGTTCCCGGAAATCGACCCGTCCGTCTGCAGTAAAATAAAACAGGATCTTACTGTTGTCAAAAGTGATCTCCACGTTCACCAATTTCATTTCCAGTTTATGCTGACGGATCTTCTGTTCGCAAATTGTAAACGCCCGTTTTTCTTTTTGCTGGTTTTCCTCCAGTTTTTTCAGATCCGCATCGGTAGCCTTCCGGATCATTTTTTTCAAAGGCGACGAAACCTCCGAATCGCTGATTTCCCGATTGGAAAGGGCAACCTCCCCGCATTCGACTCCACGGCTGGTTTCCACGATCACACGATCTCCCACTTTCAGTTCAACGCCGTTCGGGTCAAAATAATAGATTTTACCGACTTCCTTAAAACGAACCCCAATAATGCAGGCCATATTCTATCCTCCGTTACGATTTTATTCTTAACACAGCGCTCAGCCAGGTGGCAAAAAAAGCCAAATTGACATTGGTCTGCAAAACCTCTCTGGCGCGGCTGACGTTTTCTTCCAACTGCAGTATTCTCTGTTTTGTCTGGCTTCTGGATAACTGCACCGCTGCCTCAGAAGCCACCTGCACGCCGGCAGACGCCTTCACGGCCTGCGCCGCCAATTCTTCCAGCGCATCGAGCGCCTCTGCGGCAAACGCTCTTCCGGATGTAAGCTGAGATGTCAGTTTCAGAAGCTCATATTCATTTCCGCCTCCGGCCGCCCGGAAGATCTCTTCCGCCAGCGCAAAGGCTTTTTCATCTCCGTTTTGAATCATTTCCGCCGCTTTTCCGATATTCCCTTCATGAACCGCCGCCGCCTTTTCAACCTCTTCCGGCGGTTTGTCCGGAAAAAGCCGTTTCAGTTCCTGTGCAGCAGCAGGCACTTCCGGGGGGATCAGTGAATACAGCCGACAGCGGGAGCGAATGGTTTCCAGAAGCATATTGGCAGAAGTCACCGTCAGCACAAACAGGGCATTTCCCGGCGGTTCTTCCAACACTTTCAAAAAAGCGTTCTGCGCCTGAGCCAGCATTTTATCGCAATTCAGAAGCAGGAATACCCGGCAGTCGGCTTCATTCGGCTTGATATACGCCTGTGAGCGAATCGTCCGAACAGCCTGCACGGACAGTTCTCCCGAATGATTTCCGTCTGCGATCATCACATCCGGGTGGATCCTCCGTCCTGCTTTTCTACAATGCGAACACACTCCGCAGGGGCGCTCCTTCTCGGAAGAACACACCGCCATCTGCGAGAGAAGGACCGCCAGCGTTGTTTTTCCTGTTCCCCTTGCTCCGTCAAGCAGGATCGCATGAGGGAGCATTCTCTGCCGGTCCGCTGTCCGTATATCCCGCATCACCTGCTCGTTGCCGAGAAAATCCTCTATTTTCATCGTCTTCTCCCTTGCACAGTTGTTTTGTCAACAACTATAGTATACTCTTTTTTTCCCCGTTTGACAACCCCCGGGCCAGCGTGACGCTGGACCCGGGTTTTTCAGGCGCCCTTCTTCTGACAGCCTTTTGCAAATAATCCCAGAAATATTTTACACCAACCAGAATGCAGCGTGACGCTGCACCCATATTTTTCAGGCGTAGCCCTTCTGCCAGAATCCTGCAAAGCGCTCCGCTTTATAGTCTCTGTGATAACAAACAATACTGTCCAAACTATCGAAAACAATTCCTCAATCCAGATGGGGCCGGCGTTCCGGCAGCAGCTTTTTCAAATCGCTGTACCGCACCTGACGGGAAAGAAATACCAGTGCGATAAGGTTCGGCACCGCCATCAGGCCGTTAATGGCATCGGACGCTTCCCAGACAAGAGAGCAGCTCATCGTGCAGCCGATATACACAGCTGCCGCATAAACCAGCCGAAAGGGAAGGGGAGAGGTTTTTTCTCCGAAAAGATACCCCCACCCGGCTTCCCCGTAATAGCACCAGGATATGACCGTAGCAAACGAAAACAATACGATGGCGCTGCAGATCAGAACTCTTCCTCCCTCACCGAAACACCCGGAAAAAGCCTGAGAACAAACGTCCACTCCGTTTTCGAGCGTATAGTCGCACCCGGAAGTCAGAATTGCCAGTGCCATCAGCGTGCATAACACGATAGTATCCAAAAACACCTGAAAAATTCCCCAGAAAGCGGCACGAAAGGGCTCTTCTCCATCCTGAGAGCAGGAATAGACCATTGGTGCGCTGCCCAGCCCGGCTTCATTGGAAAAAACTCCTCTCGACACCCCGTATTTAACCGCACGGGACAGCCCATACCCTGCAAAACCGCCCGCCGCCGGCTGCCACCCGAAAGCGCCTGCTGCAATAGCCCGGAATGCGCCGGGAATATTCCGGAAGTTCACTGTGATCACAGCGATACAGACGACCGTAAAGGCAATCGCCATCAGCGGGATCGCTGTTTCCGCCAAAAAAGCGATCCGCCGGATCCCTCCGCAGACGATCAGCCCCGTCACCACTGCCAAAACCACCCCGCTGACGGAAAAGGGGATCCCGAAGCCTATCCAAAGCGCCTGTGCCGCTGAATTGACCTGCGTCAGATTTCCCATTCCCAATGACGCCAGCACACAGCAGACCGCAAACACGATCGCTCCAGGTCTGAATCCCAGACCATCCTCCAGATAATACATCGGTCCGCCTGCAAACTGTCCCCTGACCTTCCTGCGAAACCGACACCCCAGCACCGTTTCCGCCATAATGGTCGACATCCCCAGCCCAGCCGCCACCCACATCCAAAGCAAAGCCCCCGGTCCCCCGAGCGCCAGCGCCCCGGCCACTCCGACGATATTGCCGGTCCCGATTGCCCCGCCCAGCGCCATGGAAAGCGCCTGAAAGGAAGAGAGACCATCCGAAGGCAGAGAAGTCCCCTTTTTTCGCAGAAGGGAACCCGCCGTTTCTTTCCACCAAATCCGGACATACCGAATCGGAAAAAAACGCAGCTTAACCGAATAAAACAAGCCGATCATCAAAAAAGCCGCTAACATCGGCGGCCCCCAGACCCATTGGTCGACGCTCCTGATAAACGCTTCCACCACATCACCTCATTCTCTACACTGTATGACAGATAAAATCGTTTCATGTCAACAAATACAAAACGGGAAATACTCAAAACATCCTTCGTTTTGCAATAACTCCCCCGACTGTCCTTATTTTGTTGATCAACAGACAACTATAGTAAACGACATTGGCCGCGGCCGTATAATGGTGTAAATTGAAAAAATGAAAGAGCCAAGGGCTCAACCTTTAGGTATAATGAAATGGGGAACCAAACC
>CACYCG010000015.1 GCA_902772855.1 uncultured Ruminococcus sp. | reverse complement strand
TCCCCCGGACCCTTTTTTCAAAAACTTGCACTTACAATTTTTTTCAAAGAAGGGCGCACGAGAGGAGACGAGAGTACCTGCGCCCTTTGCCATCGGGCTGTTTGCTTGAGAAAACAATAAAAGCACTGCCGACTCTGACGACAATGCTTTTATTTCAGGTTCTTGATTTTTTCTTCGGTTTTCTGGATCAGATTGTACAAGGAAGGCGCCAGGTCCGGATATTCCCGGGAAATGGTCTCCGGGGAGAGACTGAGGAGGGAAACATCGTCCATTCCCTGAAACCCGTCCGCCGGTTTGCCGGAGGCGATCTGAGCGGCATTGGCTTCTAAAATGCTTTGCAGGGCAGAGGAAAAACCCGGATACATCTCCGGGAGAAGGGAAAACATCGCCTGCGGGTTCCTGCTGTTGACGGAATAGAGCATACGGAACATTTTATAGACCGAAACCATCAGATAGGAGGATACTTCTGTCGTCATCCCCTTGCAGCCGGCCTTCCCGAGAAGATCAAACGTCAGGTTGATCGAATTGATGATCAGCTTTTTATTGAGTGTCACCAAGGTGTTGGTTTTTTCCTCCGGTCGGGTCGGATGGCTTTCCGGAAGGTCTTCCACACGAAGGGTAGCTCCGGTCCGGTCGGGCGTGCGCCCTAAGAGGTAATCGCAGGAAACCTGATAATAGTCGGCAATATGAATGACAAAATCCAGCCCGCATTCACGAATCCCTTTTTCATAATGGGAGAGCAGCGCCTGGGAGATTCCCAGCTCCAGCGCAGCCTGTTTCTGGCTGAGCCCCCGCTCCCTGCGAAGCAGAGTGATTATTCTTGGAAATTCATTATTCATATTCCACCTCTTGACTTTACCGAAATGAAAGGCTACTATAATAAGAGCCGCTGTTATCCATGGATAAACAGCAAGTAAATTATATACCATCCTAAACTTTTTGTAAAGTCGTTTTTTAAGATTTCTTGCAGAAAAAACAATTTTAAGCAGAGCCGTTTCCCGTTTTTGGGAAACGGTTTGCAAGGAGGCAGACTATGCAGTCTTATGTCATTCATCTGATCCGCCACGGCGCCGTGGACGAAACCCTGCGGGGAAAATACATCGGGCGCACCGATGTGGGGCTTTCCGAAAAAGGGAAACAGTCTCTCCGGAAACTGTACGAAAGCGGGGTGTATCCTCATCCACGAGCCGTTTTTTCCTCTCCCCTGCTGCGCTGCACCGAAACCTGTTCCATCCTCTTTCCGGAACAAAAGCCGGAATGTCTGCCGGCTTTCAGCGAATGTGATTTCGGAGAATGGGAAAACCGCTCTGCCGCCGAACTGGCGGGAGATCCGAAGTTTGCCGAATGGCTGCAAAACTCCGAAAAAACGCCGCCTCCCGGCGGGGAAAGCGGCAAAGTGTTTGCCAACCGGATCACGAAAGGATTCGAGCGGCTGGTGGGCAGGCTGATGCAGGAGGGAATCACCGAATCAGTCCTGGTGACGCACGGGGGCGTGATCATGACGCTGCTCGCTGTCTACGGGCTGCCGCAGGCTCCGGCTTATCAATGGCGCATGGACAACGGCTACGGCTTTTCTCTGAGGATCAATTCCTTCCTCTGGATGCGGGACAAGGTGTGCGAGGTGTTTGATACCTGCCCGCCTGCCCCGAAAGCCCCGGAACCCGATCCGGAATAAGCAAAGGCTAAGCGCCGGTCATCCCTCGGAAAAGCCTTCCATCAGCCGGGCCACTTCCGCTGAAAGGCTCCGGTTTTCCGCGCTGGAAAGATCCGGGTCCATCTTCAGGATCATCCGGGCTGCTTTCTGGGTGCGGTCGATGATGAGCATATTGGAAAACTCGCTGAATTTCAGGCCCGGAATGCCCGATTGACGGGAACCGAAAAAGTCTCCCGGCCCCCGCAGGCGCAGATCTTCATCGGCGATCTTGAACCCATCGTTTGTCCGGCACATCGCCTGCAGCCGCTCCCGGCTGGTCTCGCTGGTATTATCCGAAACCATCACGCAATAACTCTGGCTTTTTCCCCGCCCGACACGGCCCCTTAGCTGGTGAAGCTGGGACAGACCGAATCGTTCGGCGTTTTCAATAATCATCAGGGTGGCATTCGGAACATTGACCCCCACTTCGATCACCGTGGTTGAAACCAGCAGTTGGAGCTTTCCCTGCGCAAAGGCACGCATGACTTCTTCTTTTTCCTTTGGTTTCATTTTCCCATGAAGAAGACCTTTGGCGTAGGGGGCTAAATTGGACCCCTGCAGCTTCTGGAGGTATTCTTCCGCCGATTCCATCTCCAGTTCGGAATCGGTCTGAGCCACCAGTGGACAGACAATATAGCACTGCCTTCCCATCCGAATCTGTTCCTCGGCAAAATGAAACAGACGGGCCCGCTTGGAACTGTCGATCAAATAGGTGTGGATCTTCTGCCTGCCCGGCGGGAGTTCGTCCAGAACCGACAGATCCAGATCCCCGAACACCATGAGCGCCAGCGTGCGGGGAATAGGCGTTGCCGACATGACTAAAATATGCGGGCTTTCTCCTTTGGCCACCAGCGCCGAACGCTGCGCTACGCCAAAACGATGCTGTTCATCCGTGATTACAAGCCCTAACCTTTGAAACACGACGTTTTCACTGAGCAGGGCATGGGTGCCGATGATCAGGTTCAAAGACCCTTCCGCCAGCTCCGTCTTGATCTGCCTCTTTTCGGCCGCTTTCGTCGAACCTGTCAGCAGCCCCACCTGCACGTCTGTATTCCGCAGCAGTTCGGAAAAGGTCTGGTAGTGCTGCTCGGCTAAAATTTCGGTTGGCGCCATGAGTGCGGCCTGAAGCCCGTTTCGGACGGCTGTGTAGCACACGGCCGCTGCCACAGCGGTTTTGCCGGAACCGACATCCCCCTGCACCAGACGGTTCATCGGCCAGGGGTTTACCATCATATCTTTCACGCAATCATCAATGGCCCGTTTCTGCGCTCCGGTGAGCCGGAAAGGAAGCAGCGCTAAAAACTCTTCGGTGCCATCCTGTTGTATCGGCTGCGCTTCTTTTTTGCTGCGCAGCCCCTTCAGACGAGCCATCGCCAGTTGAAGCACCAGCAATTCCTCAAACGCCAGCCGTTCACGGGCTTTTTGTACCTTGGAAAGATCGTCCGGGAAATGCACCTGACGGATAGCCTCTCCTAAGCCGCACAGGTCCTCCTGCG
>CACYCG010000014.1 GCA_902772855.1 uncultured Ruminococcus sp. | reverse complement strand
TCCAAAGTGTTTCGTGCTCTGCGGAGCACGACCAGAGACTCCGTCTCTGGACTCTGCCACCCTTTGAAAAGGGTGGACGGAAACTTTTCTCTCCTTTGCAAGACTTTTGGCGTCTTCTTTAGGTTCAAGCTCCGGAAGGGGGCCCGGGGGAGAATCCCCCGGCTACGGGGTGCAGCGCCGCCGCTGCCGCTGCCTGGCTTGACACATAATGAAGAAAATGGTATAATGAGCGGTAAGCGATTCATGTTTTGGAGGGATAGTATGATCAGCGGCGCAGAAATCATGGTGAAGTGCCTGCAGGAAGAAGGGGTTTCCATTGTTTTCGGATACCCCGGCGCAGTTATTTGCCCGTTTTTTGACCACCTGTATAAAACCGATATCCGGGCCGTGCTGGTGCGGCAGGAACAGAATGCGGCGCACAGCGCCAGCGGCTATGCACGGGCGCTTTCCAAAGTGGGCGTTTGCGTGGCCACCTCCGGCCCCGGCGCCCTGAATATGATCACCGGCATCGCCACCGCCTATATGGATTCTATTCCGCTGGTGTGCATCACCGGTCAGGTGCGAAGTGACGTGCTCGGAAGGGACGTGTTTCAGGAGGCGGATATCACCGGCGCCTGCGAATCCTTCGTCAAGCACAGCTATCTGGTCAAAAATGCCGCCGATCTGCCGAGGATCTTCAAAGAGGCGTTTCATATCGCCTCCACAGGCCGCCCTGGTCCGGTGCTGATCGACGTGCCAGTCGACGTGCAGACCGCTGAGGTGGAAGAGTTTGTCTACCCGGATAAGGTGCATATCATCGGCTATAAGCCCAGCGTGCAGGGGCATCCCATGCAGATCAGGCGGGCGCTGGATATGATCAAAGAGGCAAAGCGTCCGGTCATCTGCGCCGGCGGCGGCGTGCTTTCGTCCGGCGCAAAACCGAAACTGCGGGAGTTTGTCGCCAAAACCGGTATCCCGGTGGTGTCCACGATGATGGGTATCGGCGTTATGCCGTCTGAAGACCCGCTGTATGTGGGAATGCTCGGCTCCCACGGCAAAAAGGCCGCCAATGTTACCGTGCATAATGCCGACCTCGTCATCCTCTGCGGGGCAAGAGTCGGCGACCGGGCGGTGGCGTCCCCCGATCAGGTGGTGGAGCACGCCAACGTCATCCATATCGACATCGACCCGGCGGAGATCGGGAAAAATATGAAAACTACGATCCCTATCGTGGGCGATATGAAAAACGTCATCGGCCAGCTTCTCAAAGACGTGGAGTACCACGCCCCGGAAGAATGGATCCGGCAGGTGGAAGCCTGGCAGGAGGAATATGCCCCCCGGATACAGACGTTTGAGGGCTTTGTGGAGCCGAAAAGCTTTATCGGAAAGCTCTCCTATATGCTGCGCCCCAAAGCGATCCTGGTGGCGGACGTGGGCCAGAATCAGATCTGGTGCGCCAATAACTGCCGCCTGCGGGACGGGCGGTTCTTCACCTCCGGCGGCATGGGCACAATGGGCTATTCCGTTCCCGCCGCCGTGGGCGCTAAACTGGCCCGGCCCGGCCGGGATGTGGTGGCGGTGTGCGGCGACGGGTCCTTCCAGATGTCGCTCCCCGAATTGGCCACGATCGCTGTGGAACACCTCAACGTAAAAATCATCGTCATGCGGAACACCGTGCTGGGCATGGTGCATGAACTGCAGGATAAGCTCTATGAAAGCCGCTATGCCGTCACCGAACTGCAGGCCGTTCCGGATTTTGTGAAATTGGCGCAGTCCTACGGGATCGATGCGGCGATGGCTTCTTCCAACGAGGAAGCACAGGCGATCGCCGCCCGGATGCTGAAAACCGATGAGCCCTTTGTGCTGGTGTGCGATGTCCACCCGAATACCACTTCAATCTGAGGAGGCGCCGCTATGAAATATACACTTTCTGTATTAGTTGAAAACCACCCCG
Organism: uncultured Ruminococcus sp.; assembly: GCA_902772855.1. Classification (GTDB taxonomy): domain Bacteria; phylum Bacillota; class Clostridia; order Oscillospirales; family Acutalibacteraceae; genus UBA1213. Next base: position 21,062 of record CACYCG010000014.1, on the reverse strand, counting down.
GCGTTCTCTCCAAAGTGTCCGGCCTGTTTTCCCGGCGGGGGTTCAATATCGACAGCCTGGCCGTGGGCGTCACCGAAGACGACAACATCTCCCGCATGACCATTGTCGTAGATGGGGATGAATATGTGGTGGAACAGCTTGAAAAACAGCTCAATAAGGTCATTCCGGTCATTAAGGTCCGCACCTTTTGCGAAGGGGAATATATCAGCCGGGAATTGTCGCTGATCAAAGTCAACTGTCCGGCCAAAGGGCGGCTGGACATTATGAAAATCGCCGAACTGATGGGCGCCCGGATCGTGGACGTGTCCCTGAACACCATGACCCTGCAGTTCGCCGATACGCTCGAGCGCTTTGAAACGCTCACCGATCTTCTCAAACCGTATGGTATCCGTGAAATCGTCCGCACGGGGACAGTGGCCATCGAAAAGGATTCGGCCCTGACCCGCAAATAAGACGAAGCGGATTTCATATACATTTTATTTATTTATTTTTTTGGAGGTCTTTACAATGCCGAAAATCTATTACCAGCCCGATTGTGACATCAATGTGCTCAAGGACAAAACCGTCGCCATCATCGGCTACGGCAGCCAGGGCCACGCTCATGCGCTGAACCTGCGGGACAGCGGCGTGAAGGTAATCATTGGTCTGTATGAGGGCAGCAAGCGCTGGAACCACGTCAAAGAGCTTGGCTTCGAGGTGTATACCACTGCGGAAGCTACCAAAAAAGCCGACGTCATCATGATCCTGACCCCGGATGAGAAGCAGGCCGATATTTTCAAGAACGATATCGCTCCTAACCTCACCGACGGCAAAGCTATCGCTTTCGCGCATGGCTTCAACATCCATTTCAAGCAGATCACCCCTCCCTCCAATGTGGACGTGTTCATGATCGCTCCCAAGGCGCCCGGCCACACCGTTCGTTCCGAATATGAAGAGGGTAAGGGTACCCCCGCTCTGGTGGCTGTGTATCAGGATGCTACCGGCAAGTGCCTGGACATCGCTCTGGCGTATGGTGCCGGCATCGGCGCCGCCCGTGCCGCTCTGATGGAGACCACTTTCCGCATTGAGACCGAAACCGACCTCTTCGGCGAGCAGGCCGTTCTCTGCGGCGGCGTCACTGCCCTGATGCAGGCTGGCTTTGAAACGCTGGTGGAAGCCGGCTACGCCCCCGAAAACGCTTACTTCGAGTGCATCCATGAGATGAAGCTGATCGTTGACCTCATTTACACCGGCGGCTTCTCTATGATGAGATACTCCATCTCCGACACCGCTGAGTTCGGCGATTACGAGACCGGCAAGCGCATCATCACCCCCGAGACCAAGGCCGAGATGAAGAAGATCCTCGCCGAGATCCAGGACGGTTCCTTTGCTTCCAAGTGGATCGCCGAAAACAAGAACGGCAGAGCGCACTTCAACGCTACCCGTGCCCTGAAGGCTGAGCATCAGCTCGAGCAGGTCGGCGCTGAGATCCGCAAGATGTATTCCTGGAATGCCACCGAGAACAAATACGCTGACTGATCCTGCGTTTTCTGTTCTGTTTACTGCCCGCATACAGGTCTTTCGGGATCTGTATGCGGTTTTTTTGGAGGACTGACGATGGAAGCAAAATTGCCGCACCCGGCTTCCCCCGGGGTACCGTGGGGACTGGTTTTCCGCATCTGCCTAATCAGCCTGCTGATCAGCCGGGTGGGAGAGCTGTTGTGCGCCGTCTTCGGGCTGGGCGGGCTGTGGAGCACGGCCGTTCTCTCCCTGCTTTCCACCCTGCTCCCGGCGGCCGCCTGGCACCGGCAGGTCCCTGTCAGCTCCTTTGTTTTTACCGGAAAGCCTGCCCTCAAAACGCCTTTCCTCATCGCTGGAGGGCTGGGCGGGCTGCTGCTGATCAATGCGCTGCTGTCCCTTCCGTTTTCTTCCGGCTCTGCCGGAACCGAAGGAGAAACGTCCGCACAGGCGCTGGTCGTCTTCGCCCTGATACCGGCTGTCGGGGAAGAGCTGCTGTACCGGGGAATGCTGTGGAAGCTGATGGAACTGGGCTCCCGGCGGGCGCTCCTGATCGGCAGCAGCCTTTGCTTTGCGATGGGGCACCGGGGGATCGGAGCGGTCGTTTTTGCGCTGATCGCCGGGCTTTTGCTGGGGCTGATCCGCCTGCACAGCGGCAGTCTGGCCGCCTGCATGGTTACGCACGGCCTTCACAATGCCCTGTCCCTTCTGCTGACAGGTGAAGCGCCCGGTCTTTGGTTCTGGGTTCTGACCGGCGGGGGCGGGGTGTTATTTGTTCTGCTGCTGCCCCGGGGGGCCTCCCCTGCTTCGCCCGGGTCGTTCCAGCCAACACGGGAAGACCTGCTCGTTTTCGGACTGTTTGCGGCGGCAGCGCTGCTGTTCGGGCTGATATAATCGTCATCTGACCGGAAAGGAATGAGCCTATGACACAGGATGAGACCCTGATGAAAGCCGCCATTGAGCAGGCCAGGCAGGCCAGGGCGCTGGGAGAAGTGCCGATCGGGGCCGTTGTAACCCGCCGGGGCAGCATTGTCGGGGTCGGTTTCAACCGCCGGGAAACCGGCAAGAACGCCCTCTATCATGCCGAAATGATGGCTATTGACGAAGCGTGCCGGAAACTGGGCGGCTGGCGGCTGTGGGAATGCGAACTTTATGTTACGCTGGAGCCCTGCCCCATGTGCGCCGGGGCGATCATCAATTCCCGGATCCGGCGGGTGGTGTACGGCTGCCGGGACCCGAAGGCCGGGTCGGTCGGGTCTGTGATCGACTTATTTTCCCTCCCCTACAACCACCGCCCCGAACAAACCGGCGGCGTGCTGCAGGAAGAATGCGCCGCTTTGCTCACCGATTTCTTCCGGGAACTTCGCCTTTCCAAAAAAAACCGGGCATAGGGCAGCGCCGAGAGCGGCTATGGGCGCAAGCGGATCCAGAGCCGCAACACAAGCAAAAAGCAGGGCCAGCCTCCGAATGGGTTGGGCGCCCTGCTTTGTTTTTTGTTTTTTTCAAAACGTCTTATCGTCCTGCCAGGCAATCGGGGAAGTCCACTTCTCCGGTCGCCAGATGATACACGGCTCCTGCTACCCGCAGTCCGTGTTCCTCTTCCCGATGGATGGCAAAGCTCTCTTCAATCGTATCCATGCTGCGGCGGACGTTCAGGCAGCAGGCTTTGTATTCATCGGTCTCATCCCCGATGGCCCGGCGGATCTCGTCGGTGATGAAGCGGATGTATCCCTCCGGTTCGTGGTGAATGGCAGCGTGAACGGCCCCGCAGCCGTCATGCCCCATGACAACGATCAGCTTGACGCCAAGGTGCTCGGCAGCATATTCCACCGAACCCAATTGGTGATCGTCCATAACGTTTCCCGCCACCCGGATGACAAACAGCTCCCCGATCCCGGCGCTGAAGATCTGCTCGGGCAGCACCCGGGAATCGGAACAGCAAATGAGAACGGCATAGGGACATTGTCCGTTGGCGGCGGTTTCCTGCCGTTTGCGCAAAGAGGTGTCCCCGCCGGACATTTCCCGCACAAACGCCTTGTTTCCCTGTTTCAGTTTCAGCAGCGCTTCTCCGGCACTGATCATCTTCATTCCCCCTCGTATCGTTTCCGTCCGTCATCCCGACGGCTGCTTTTTCTTCTGCGGGGGGCCGGCGTTTCAGGACAGCCCCATGCTTTTTCCGTAGGCCAACACAGCATGATACACGCATTCATCGCAGGGACAAAGCACCCGGCCGGTGGAGATCCCTTTCAGGTCCCGGCAGGTGACGGCCCCGCACAGGGAGCGGAAGGTTTCCGTGATCTGCCGGGTGACTCTGCCGGTCATGCTGCCTTTTGTTTTCAGTCCGGCGATCATCCCGGCGCCCACCAGCGCCCCACAGGTGGCTTCCATCGTGCCCATGCCCGCCCCGAAACCGGCGGCCAACTGCAAAAGCTGTTTTTCCGAAAGGTCCGTTTCCGCCGCCAGAGCGCCGACCACGGCCTGACAGCAGTTGCATCCCCGGTGTTTCAAAGCGACGGCCTGCTGAGCTGTTTCCTGAATCGTCATATGGATCATTCTCCTTTTCCTTGGTGCGGTGAAACAGCGTCAGAGATTCTCACACCCATTCCACCCTCTGCTTTCCATTATACCACACCCCACACAGGGATTCAATGGAAATCGCCGGAAACGCCGCTCTCACTCAATGAGCAATTTGCAATTAGCAATTAGCAATTTGCAATTGAAATCTGTTTGAGGTTGTTCTTCTGTTTTCGTTTTTCTGAAGAGAAGTTCGTCCGATAGCGGGCAGGGAAACGATGCCGCTGGTTGCCTCTGGTTGCCTCAGGTCGCTTTCTGCTGCCTTCTTTTCATTAGCTGCAAGTTTTTGAAAAGGGGGTCCGGGGGGACTCCCCCGGCTACGGGTCCAGCACCCCAAGGGTACTTCCGCTGGGCGCGTCACGCTGGCTACGCTGTTACCTTCAGGGTGAAGATCTTGGCGCTTTTGTGATTCGTGCTGTCTTTGGCGACGACTTTCACGGAATAGGTTGCCGCCGAAGCGGGCTTGCAGGTGGCTTTGTTGGAGGTGGAAAAGTCTTTCAGGAGCTGCCAAGTGGACGAGGTGGACTTCTTGTAATAATACGCATAGGTGTATGCCCCCGAACCGCCCGTGGCTTTGCCGGTGAGGGTGACGCTGCTCCCCTTTTTCACGCTGGAGGCGCTGATCGTGGAGGTGTTCTTCAGGGTGGCGTTCACCCGGAGATTCAGGATCTTGACGGCGGTGGCCCCGGCAGAATCTTTCACCACGACCTTGACCTGGTACGAGGCGGAGGAGCCGGGTTTGAAGACATAGATGGCGCTTTTGTTATTTTCCGAAAGGGCGGTGTAGTTGGAGCTGGTGGTTTTTTTGTAATAATAGCTGTAGCGGTAGCCGCCGCTGCCGCCGGAGGCGACGCTGTTTATCTGCACGCTGTCCCCGAGGTTGACGGTGCTTTGCTTCAGGCTGGAGGCATTGGCGAGACTGTCTCCCGAGGGCGAAACGTTCAGGGAGAAGATGCGGGAGGAGGAGGCACTGTAAGAGGAGTAGGTGGATTTTACGGTGATCTTCAGGCTGTAGCTGTCCGCCTGCGGGGGAGTGAAGACATAGGCGCCGGCGCTGGAAAAGGCCTTCAGCAGGGTGTAGCCGGAATCGGATTTCAGCTTGTATTCATATTGGTACTGGTATTCTCCGGTGCCGCCGGCGGCGGATCCGGTCATCGTGACCGACTGACCCATTTTGATGGAATAGGAACTGAGGGAAGAGGTATTCGTCAGGGGGGCGCAGACCTTCAGGGTCAGGATGGAGGTTTTGGAAGCGCCCGAGCTGTCTTTGACGATGACCCGCACCTGATAATCCCCGGCGGGGAGGTTCTTGAATTGGTAGCAGGAGGTGGCTTCCAGCGACGTCCAGGCGCTGTCGCCGACTTTCCGGTAAGAAAACTGATAGGTATAGCCGCCGGTGCCGCCCTCTGCCTTGCCGCAGATCTTTGCGGAATCGTTTTCCGTGATCACGGTCTGGCTGAGATAAGACAGGTTGGTCAGGGCGGTGTAGGACATGAAATGGATGCTGTACTGCAGGGTGGTGGAGGAGGCATAGCCGGCGCTGGAGAGGTTTTGCACGGTAACGGTGTAGTTTTTGCCGAGGTAGCCGTCTGCGCCGTTATCCGGCGGGGAGAAGGAAAGAGTGCGGCCCCAGTATTTCGTGTCATTGAGGGTCTCAGCGGCGGCGGTGCGGGTGTAAACCGTGCCGGAGTCGGTGTCCTTGATTTTGACGGTCACTTTGGAAAGGTCGCTGTAATAGGCCTTGTCGGTGTTCAGGGTGACGGTCCACCAGGCTTTGGAAGAAAGTTCTTCCGCCGGAAAATTCCCCGGAGCGGGCCAGGTGTAGGCAGTGGCGTCGTTTCCGAGTTCGGACGTGCCGGAGGGGTTGGCCAGACCAACATATTGAATGGTCTGCACGCTGCAGGTCAGGTCTTTGGAATCGGTGAACATCCCGTAGCCCAATTTCTGCCCGTTGCGGGTGAAGAACATATTCCGGTGGCCGGGGTTGGTGTAGGCGTCGTCATTGAGCCACAGCCGCATGGTGCGGAGAATGGCCGCCTGACCGGTGGCGCCGTTGGTTTTGGCGATACTGCTGGTGGAGGTGGCGCTTTTGGCGGCGTTGTAAAAGCTCTGGCTCATATCGGCGGGCTTGTCGGGCGTATGGGAAAAGTTCGACGCGCTCAGCAGCACAGCGCCCTTGGCGTCGTTGTCGAAGATGGTCTGGTCGGTGGTGTAAGTAAAGGTGGAAAGCCCCGCTAACCAGCGGTAGTAATTCGTCAGCTTCAGGACGTTCTGCTTGGTTTCGGAGGTCATCACAGCCGCCCGGTATTTTCCGCCGGTATTCGAGCCGGAGTCGCTGTACAGGGCAGCGGACATATCGGCGGGGATGGAAGCGGCATATTTGCTTCGGATAGCGGCTTCACTGCGGTTCTGGTAGCAGGATTCGCTGTTCAGGTCAATGACCTTTCCCGAAGCCGCCGCAGCGCTCGGCGCAGCGCCTGTCATTCCAAGCAGTGCCGAGCCGGCTGTCAGCACTGCCATGATGGAGGCCAGACGGGGTCTTGTTTTCGTTTTCATGGCCATCTCTCCTTTGATGATTTTAGTTTGCGGCATAATGCCGCAGACTCTCCCGGGGAACTATCCCGGGTGTGGACTTTCTCCCCTTTCTTTAATTATACTCTTCGCTTCCGATTTGCACAATCAACGAATAGTACAAACTTTTTTTATTTTTTTTATGCCATTTATCCCTCCCGGGCAACTGAAGAGGCTTCAGCCCGGTCTCATGCTGCATCTTACTCTGTTTTTTTGCATCTTGCAGGGGGAATGCTTGTCAAGGAGGGAGAGAACCTTTATAATAAAGCCATCCCAAACGAAAGGTACGATGAAAAATGACAGGTTGGATTTTAGCAGGATTGTTTGCGGCGGCGGAGATCGTGCTGGCGGTGCTGGCCTTTACCGCTGCGAAGGAGCAGGGAAAGTGGATGAAATGCCAGCTCCTCTTTCGGGTCGGGGAGACTGTTTTGCTGACAGGGATCCTGGTCATGCCGTTTATTTATCTGAAGTGGCGGTTTGCTTGTGCGCTGGGGCTGCTGATCCTCCGGCTGCTGATTTCCGGCATTGTGTTTCTGGTCAGGCGGAAAAAGGCTTCCGGCGAAAAAAGCAGGGCGGCCGCTGTTGTTAGCTGTGTGCTGTCGGTCGTGCTGCTGACGGTATCGCTCACGCCCGCCTTTTTGTTTGCCAATTATAACGGCCTTCCGAACACCGGAGATCTGACGGTCATTTCAAGCAGCGCTGTTTTAGTAGACAGCAGCCGGAAGGAGACCTTTGAAACGGACGGCTCTTTCCGGGAGGTCCCGGTCCATTTCTTCTATCCGCAGGAAGACGGGGAATACCCGCTGATCGTTTTCTCCCACGGTTCTTTCGGGTATTATGAAAGCAATTATTCGAGCTTTACCGAACTGGCCAGCCACGGCTATGTTGTGGCCAGCATGGACCACCCCTATCATTCGTTTTTTACCGAGGATACGGACGGACGCCTCATCATCGTGGACAGTCAGTTTTTCAGTGATGCTATGCGGATCTCCAATGAAGACGTGGACAACGAAGAAGCCTTTGCCATCACCTCCGAATGGATGAAGATCCGCACCAGCGACGCCAATTTTGTGCTGGATACCATAAAGGAAGCCAAAAAAGCCGGATCGCTCGGTTCCGCCTGGCACACGCAGGACACGGAAGCCATTGTGTCCCTGCTGCAGAAAACCAAAACGGACAAGATCGGCGTATTCGGTCATTCCATGGGCGGCGCCACGATGGAAGCCATCGGACGCACCCGCAGCGACGTGGCAGCGGTAGTGGTTTTAGACGGCACTTTCCTTGGCGACATCACCGGGGTGAAGGACGGCAAAAGACAGTTTGAGGAAGAACCCTATCCGGTCCCTCTGCTTGACTTTTCCAAGGATACGGATTATGATGAAATAGCACGAGCCAAATCGGAGACCGGATATCAGTATGTGAACGAAGAAGTGATGAAGCGGGCAAAGGACGGACGGCTGGTTTTGTTCAGGAACACCGGGCATATGGATTTCACCGATCTGCCGCTTCTGTCTCCGGCGATTGCTTCCGCTCTCGGCACCGGCAGCGTCAACAGCTCCGAGTTTCTGCCGATGATGAATGGGATCGTTCTGAATTGGTTCGACTATTATCTGAAAGGGGAAGGCGTCCTGCAGATTCAGGATAAATACTAAGCCATGCTCATTCGCGTTACAAGGGTCGAACCGCCCGCACTGGAAACGGTGGAAATCTGCTGCTACCGCATCAGTGAAGAAGTACAAGAGATAGCTGCCTTTGTCAAATCCCGGCAAGGGCAGCTTAGCGGCGTTTTGGAAGGACGGCAGTACGAGATCGCCGTGGGGGATATCGAGTATATTGAATCGGTAGAGAACCGGTCGTATCTGTATACAAAAAAACAGGTGTACGAATCCTCTTACCGGCTGTACGAACTGGAGAAAATGCTTCGGGAAAAGCATTTTCTGCGGATCTCCAAATCCATGCTGCTGAATCTGATGAAGGTGCAGGCCATACGCCCTTCCCTGAACAGCCGCTTTACGGCGGTGCTGTATTCCGGGGAGCAGGTGGTCATTTCCCGCAAATATGCGCCCGGTCTCCGGAAGGCCCTGAAAGGAGGAACATAGGATGTCTTTTCGGGAATTTCTCAAACAACTGCTTTCGGTTTACTTTATAATAGTAACGCTGATCCTGATAGCCGTGGCGTTGTTCGGCATGGTCGCTGCCCCCGAACAGCCCCTGTATCCGCAAGATCTCCTCATGCCCCCGGTCGTAGCGGCGCTGACGCTGCTGCCGACTTTTGTGATGTATTCCAAAAAGGAACTGACTGTGAAGCAGACGCTTTTTCGCCGGGGGCTGCAGTGCGCCCTGATCGAAGGAATCGTTTTGCTGCTGGTCTCCCCGGAGTGTGCGCCGCAGATAGATCCGCTTGTGTTCCGGGTGATCGTGGGCGGGTGTGTGCTGGCAGTGTATGGGCTTTCGCTGCTATTGATGTGGCTGTCGGCGTACCGGGAAAGCCTGAGCCTGACGGAAGACCTGCACAAACTGCAGGCAAAGGAAGAATAAAAACCGAAGGATCAAAACAAACGGCACTGCGCTGCCCGAAAGGATGACGGAAGTATGAAAAAAACCAAAATCGTTTGCCTGTCCCTGCTGCTGTCCCTGGTGCTGACAGCGGCGGCCTGCGGCAATCAGCCCGATCCCGCCCCGAAGACGGAGCCGAAAACCGCTTCGGCGGCTGCTTCTTCTGTGCCGGAGAGCAAGCAGGAATCTTCAGCACCCGAAAGCAAAGCGGAGCCCTCTGCCCCGGAATCGTCAAAGGAAAGTCCCAAAACCTCCACCATCGTGGTGCCGGCGGTGTCGGAGCCTTCGGAGGAGTCCGCCTCCGGAAAACGGGGCATCCGGCCGTTTGAGGGGCTGAAAATCAGCTTTCTCGGCACGGCGCCCTATCTGACCCCGGTCTTCGATGCCAGAAACTGCACTGCGGAAGTGCAGGAGCGGGTGGTTTTCTCCGCCGATCCGGCAGACCACCTGCGAAACGGCGATACCATCCGGATCATGGCCTCGCTGAGCGGCTATTCGGAAGACGGGGATACTTTTCTCGTGGACGACACCTGGGAGTATTTGGTGACCGATCAGAAGGAATATGTCACGTCCCTGTCCGGAAAAGACCTGAGCGCCATGCATAAGGATATGGAAGATAAGGCGGCGGCCGAAACAGCGGCGTCCAAGGGGGACGGAACCTTCGGCTCGGCGATGATCGAGGATTACTTCGATTCCGTCCAGTCCAAAACGGTAAAAGAATCCTATCTGCTTGTTCTGAAAAAACGGTTTGAAGAAGAGGAATCGGTCTATAACCGCTATATCCGGATCTTTGACTATCTGATCAAGGAGGAAAGCGGCATCACCGAGCACGTCTATCTGGCTATTTCCAGCGAAAACGTGACGCAGGAGCCGGACGGTTCCCTGACCTATGAGGGTACGCTGGAATATGACAGCAGCACCTCTCTCGATGACCTGGTCGCTGAAAACGTCACGTCCATGCGGGAATATTACGACGTCGAAAAGCTGTAAGCGTTCGCATAGGTTTTCTTTTCCGGGGTATCCTACTCTTGGAAGGGAGAGAGGAAGATGAACTTTTTGGCTGCTTTTCTGACAGGAGGGCTGCTGTGTGCGGCGGCGCAGGTGCTGATCGACCGGACCAGCCTGACCCCCGCCCGGATCCTGGTGATGTATGTGGTCGGCGGCGTGGCGCTGACGGCGGCCGGATGGTACGAGCCGCTGGTGCAGTGGGCCGGGGCGGGCGCTTCGGTCCCGCTGACCGGCTTCGGCTATGCGCTGGCAAAGGGCGTGGAACAAGCGATGGCGGAGGACGGTGCCCTGGGCATCCTTACCGGCGGCATCGGCGCCTGCGCTGCCGGCATCACAGCGGCGCTTTCCTGCGGCCTGATCGCCGCCCCCATCAGCCGCCTGCGAAAGGCGATGAGATCCTGACAGCAAAATAGAACAGGAGTTTCTCCCCCGCCGGGGAGGAGCTTTTCTGTTTTGTCATAGCTTCTCCCGCCGGCGCATAGAATGATAAAGTGCCCGGATGGCGTCTAAAAAGTGAGAGCGGCTTCTATGAACAGGGAAGATGTTTGCTTTTTTGTTCGCGCCTGGATGTGGATTTTGGTTGCTTTTTATTGGCACATATAACCAACTTTTCACAAAATTTCCGGGGTCAGTTCGTGATAATGCCAAAAAAATGCCAAAAATTGTGAAACCTGCACCGCTTTTCTTGACAGATAATGTCGTGATGTAGTACAATAACAATTGGAAGGAAGGATTTTTTGGCTTTTAAGCGCCGTTTGTTCGTCTGAATGATGCCGCAGAGAAATCTCCCCTGCAAGCCGATCCAAGCCTGTCGGGAAGGGACTGAGTTCTCATTTTCTGTGAAGGAGTGCTGAAGGTATGTCCGAAAAAAAGGAAGAAGCTGCCGCTCCCGCCCATCGGGTCTGGACGGTCATCGGGCTGGTGCTGTGCGCCCTGCTCGTTCCGGTGCTGGTCATCAACATCACGCTGATCGTCAAAAGCTACGCTCATCAGGACGAGGTGCCGATGATCGGGGGCGTTTGCCCGCTGATCGTTCTGACGCCCTCTATGGAGCCGGAGATCGCCGCCGGGGACCTGATCGTGGTTCGGCAGATCGCCGCCGAAGACGTAAAGGAAAAAGACGTCATCGCTTTTTTTGACCCGGACAGCCGCCAGAACAGCGTGCTGACCCACCGGGTGGTGCATATCGACAAAGAAGGGGGAGAGCTTTCCTTCACCACCAAGGGCGACGCCAACCCCGTGAATGACCCGCATCCGGTCAAGGGTTCCAAGCTTGTCGGCATTTATCAGTTCCGGATTCCGGGCGCCGGCCACGCGGCGATGTTCATGCAGTCCACGACCGGGCTGATTGTCTGCGTGGTGGTCCCGCTGGTGCTGCTGATCGGCTGGGATGTGCTGCGCCGCCGCCGGAGTGAGCGGAAAAACAAAGAGGACACCGAAGCCCTGCTCTCCGAATTGGCACAGCTGAAAGCGCAGAAAGCGCAGCGGGAGGCCGAGGACGCTCCCCCGGAGGACCCCAAACCGTAACAACGGTATTTTTCCCCAACAGCCACAACGGGGATGAATATACATTACCTATCCCTCTTTTTCGGGCCTGACCCGAAACAGACATGAAAGGAGTTTTTGTGATGAAGAGAAATTACGCCATGAGAGCGGCCGGATGTCTGCTGGTTGCGACGCTTCTTTCAACCTGCGCCGTCAGCGGCACATTCGCCAAGTACGTTACTTCCGACAGCGCTCAGGACACCGCCAGAGTGGCTAAGTTCGGGGTGAACGCAGTCGTGGCCGGCGATTTGTTCGGCACTTCCTACACCGCCGCCGCCGGCAACAGCATCCAGACCTGGACCTCCGCCACAGCGGGCACGGTCACGGCGGATGCAGCGAATGCGGCTTCTGCTGAAAACTCGGATGCAGCGAATGCGGCTTCTGCTGAAAACGTCGTGGCTCCCGGCACCAAGAATGCCACCGGCATGACGATCGCCGTTTCCGGCAAACCGGAAGTCAGCACGCAGCTTACCCTGAACAAGATGAAGAACGCTTCAAACAAGACCTATGTCAACAGCGACATCGAGCTGGTCAGCGGAAATTATGCCGTCATGGTCCCCGTGACCGTAACGGTGACAGCCCAGAACGTCGGGAACTATTACAAGAAATCCGGCGCTGCCTTTGTGGCGGCAACGGCTGTCACGGATACGCTCTATGAGCTGAAGGATGCTGCCGATCTGGATGCGGATTATCTGCCGGTTCAGTGGAACGTAGCCCGCACCATCGGAACCACCACAACGAATACCCCCTGCACCGGCGTGGGAGCTGTTTGGACGGCGCTGAGCTTTGCTGCGGCGACTCAGAGCCCCAACACGGAGCTGTCCACCACCCTCGGTAGCGCTGCCGTTACCTGGGAGTGGCCGTTTGAGACCACCGGAAACGACGGCAAAGACACCATCCTCGGCGATATGATCGCTGCCCAGAAAGCGGATGATGAGACCTGGTACGTCGTGAAGGAATCCGGCACCGCCGGAACCTATAACGAAGTGAAGTACGCTGCGGATGTAAAGGTTGCGGCTGATTCCGCCGATACCGCTGTGATCGCCTACACCGGCGAAACGGCTCCGACGGCTGTGTACACGAATACCGCCGACTATGTCACTTCCGCCAATGTCTGCGCTGTGCTGACGGTGAACTTCGCCGCTGATATCACAGTCGCACAGGTCGACTAACATCAACCGGCTTCTGCTTTTCACTGGAAGCCGCCAATCCACTGCCGGGACAGCGGGTGCTTGTGGCAGCGCCCGCCGGTCTTCGGCATCTGCGGTAGCCCAGGACGTGACAAAAAACGCTTTGGACTGCCGCAAATGCCGAAGAGGGTTTTGAAAAGAAACCGTTTTCAACAAGGAGAAAGGAGGTCCCCGGGATGAAAGAGCATTCGCTGCGGCCCAGCCGTTTGGCGGTGTCCGCGGCCATTGTGCTGCTGCTGTGTGCGGTGGCTTCGCTGGTGATTCTGTTTGAGCGTCTCAGCGGGTTTGCTTCGCAGGGAAGCGAATTTTCCCACGTCATCCCCCTGACGGGAACGGCCCTGCAGCTCCCCGGGGCGGCTCCTCTGGAGGAGACACCCGAAGGGATCCTGTCGGAAACGTCCGATGTTTTGTTTTTAGGCGAGACCCGCACCGAAACCGATGACAGCGGCGAAACGGTATATCATTCGGATATCCGGGCGGAGATCTTCCGGGCCGCCTATGAAAATGCCGAGGGGCTGGTCACGGTGGAAAACGGGGGAGAAGCCGGAGAACGTCTAATCGCTCCGGGCACTGCCAACCGCTACGTCTTCACTCTGCGGAACACCACCAGCCTTCCGATGGATTATCGGCTGGAGGTGGACGCCCTCGTGCAGGGAACGGAGGAGACCCTTCCGCTTCAGGTCCGGGTGTGGGATTATGAAGGAAAGTACCTGCTTGGAGAAAAAGAACAATATGCTGCGCTGGAGCAGCTTGACCATACACACGATGAAGGCGTGCTCGGCGCCGACCGCAACGCCGTCTATACACTGGAATGGACGTGGCCCTTTGAACAGGGCGGCGACGAACGGGACACCCTGCTTGGCAATCTGGCGGTGGGGGAGGAGATCTCGCTGCAGATCGTCATCCGCACCACAGCGATGGCTGACCCCTCTCCCGAGGATCCTCACATTAAGCACAAGGGCATCCCCACCACCGGAGATGCTTCCACCCCTGCCATTCCTCTGGCGCTGATGGGGACCGGGGCGGCGCTGACGGGGCTTGTCCTTCTTCCTTCTTTCGTGCGCCGAAAGAAGGAGAACGCTGTATGAAACAATGCTTTCGCCCCCAACGCCTGCTGCGGCTGCTGGTGCTGGTTTTGATCAGCCTGTTCGCAGGGGTCAGCCTCTACCAATGGAATGCTTCCACCCTGACCGGAAATGAAATGCCCATGCCCTTCGGGGTGGGGGTGTCGGTGGTGCTTTCCGGCAGTATGGAGCCGCAGCTGCAGGTCAATGACCTGGTGCTGGTGCAGCGGCAGGAGGAATATGTCCCCGGCGACGTGGTCGTGTACCAGAGCGGCCGCTCGCTGGTCATCCATCAGCTGCTGGAGATCGACTCCGAGCGGGCCGTCACCAAGGGGATTGCCAATAACGCCCCCGACCCGGCCATTCTTCCGCAGGATATTATGGGAAAACAGGTTTTCCGCATTCCCCTGCTCGGAGGGCTGGTGCGGTTTTTCAAATCGCCGGCGGGCTTTGTGCTGCTGCTGGCGGCAGCGGTGGTTTTGTTTGAACTGCCCTACCGGAAAGAAAAAACCGAGGCTGTCCGGCAGCAGGAAGCCATCAAGGAAGAGATCCGGAAGCTCCGGGAGGAAACGGACACCGAAGCCTGACCTGACAGAAAGGAGAGTGGTTTTGTGAGGAATAAGAGATATCTTGCCGCAGGGCCTGCTCTCCTGCCGCATGAACTGCTCATGCGTGCGGCTATGCTGCTGCTGCTGCTGACGCTGCTGTCCTTCTGGATGGTCTGCGGAATGCTGGCCCGCTACACCAGCTCCGGCGGCGCCTCCGACGGCGCCCGCATCGCCCTGCCGGGAACGGCGGTGGCCTATGAGCATCAGGCCGTGTACCAGAACGGCGTCTACACCCTCGACACAACGGCGCCTCCGGTGATGGAAAACCGCTATGAGACCGTGGTCCCCGGCATGACCATCCCGAAGGATTCCTATATTCTGATCGACGGTTCTCAGGAAGTGGACTGCCGGCTCTATCTCGAAGTCTGCGAAAGCACTGCGGGATGGTTCAGCTATGTCATCAATACCGACCAGTGGAAGTATCAGTCCGCCATGACCGGAAGCCACGGCGGAAAAGTGTATTTGTACAATCCCCGGATCGCTCCCAATGAAGTGATGGAAGTGCACCAGATCTTCACGGACCAGATGATCACCGTCCGGGAAACGCTTCGCTCCAAAACGACTCCCACTCTTCCGTCGGGCGCCGCTTCCATCAAATTGTACGCCACGCTGGTGCAGGCGGATTAAAATACCGATTGATATTTCAGCAGAAAGGAGGTCTCTGCGATGAAACAGCATCGTCTTCTGTCCGTCATCAAAAAGCATTCGTTTTTCTTCGCAGCGGTCCTTCTCCTGATGCTCTCCGCTGCAAGCTGCCTGCTGATCGCCAAATACGTCAGCAGTTCCAATACGATGACCGGGGTCTACGTTCCCGCCCCCTACCATGCCGTCACGGTGCTGTCGGAGCAGGGGACTGATGAAGATTCCCGGCTGTATCTGACCAACGTCCGGGTGCAGTCCGGCGACCAGGGGTACCCGGTGTATGTGCGCGTCACGCTGGCGGTCCAATGGGTGGATGAGCAGGGACGGATCTACGGGCAGCAGCCGATCTCCGGAGTGGATTATACCCTTTCCTACAACGAAAACGACTGGAGCCTGTATCCCAACGACGGGTTTTATTATTACCGCACCGCCCTCCCCTCCGGAGGGACCACCGCACCGCTGATCACGTCCGCACAAAAATTAAAACAGATCAAAGACCCGCCGGAGAGCGGCTATCGCCTGAAAGCGGAGGTGGCCTGTGAAACGATCCAGGCCGTGGGCACCACCCATCCCGGCAATATTGCGGCCGTGGTGGACGCCTGGAACCATCATCCCTGAGGAAAGGAGGAACGCCCGATGAAAGAACGTTTCAAGCCTTGGAACCTTCTTTTTCTGGTTATCCTGTTCTGCTGCATGACGGCTTCTGTCAGCTATGCGGCGATCGAGCAGACCCGTGCCGTGGAAACGGTCACGGTGCAGATCCATTATTATTTCTGGGACGAACTGGCCCCGAATCATCAGAGCGAAGACAAGGCTATCAATTCCTTTGTGGCGAATATGCCCGTCCATTCGCCGGGGATGACCGAACGCTGCCCCACGGTGGTGGGCTACGTTCCCTGCGACCAGAGCGGCAACGAACTGAACCCGAAAAGCATCAGTTTTGATTTTGAAAGCGACCGGGAGTTTATCGTGCTGTACAAATCGGCGCTGGTGCCCTACACCATCAGCCTGTACAAGCAGAACCTCTATGACATGGATTATACGTACGCCGGTTCTGTCAACTGCACCGGGCGGACCGATACCGTTCCGGTGGAATTTTCCGACCCGACCCATACCATCCCGGAATTCGGCAATCGGACGATAGAAGAGGTTTTCGATGGCTTCCGGATGATCTATCACCAGTCCGATCGTATCGCCGCCGACGGCAGCACCGAATTCTGGTGCTATTACGACCGGGAGCAGTACCATGTCTATTTTGACCTCGGAGAAGGCGGCTACGGGGTGGAACCCCTGTATGCGGCCTATGAGACGCCCCTCAACCCCTACACCATCGGTACGCCGCACCGGGCCGGGTATGATTTTGACGGCTGGAAGTGGCAGGACGATGAAGGCGTGTGGCATGACGGACTCGAAGAGAAGGTCACGCATGAAGTGACCTATGTGGCCAAATGGGAGGCCCATGAATCCGTCCGCTGCACCGTTGTCTACCGCTATGCCGATGCCCTCGACGATATGGACGACCCGGACGAAGAAACGGAATACCTCTACTGGGGCCGGAAAACCATCCGGGAATTAAACGGAGACCCCATCTATCCTTCCGATGAACTGGAGCTGAGCGATATTGTCAGCGCCTTTAGCGCCACTGCCCCGCTGGATGAGGGCGAAGGCGAGGGAGGAGAGCTTCCGAATTTTGACTACTTTACCTTTGACGCCGAGGCGACCACGGCCCTGAACCGGGCGCAGACCAAAAATCAGGACGGGCATACCATCGTTGTCAAGGGGGACGGCACCACCGTTATCACCCTGTATTACAAGCGCAGGATGTATACGATGCAGTATGCCTATATGCGCCAGCCCATGCGTCAGGAGCGGCAGAAAGAAACCAATTTCGATTCGTCCAAGCAATATGTGATCGCCCGGGCCAAGGACGGTTCCGCCGCTTTGACGGCGCAGGCCTACACCTCCGGCGGCGAGCAGAATACCGTGCTTGCCCAGATGACGGCCACCGGGAATATCGAGTGGACCTTTACGCCGGTGACGGGACAGCCGGGGTATTATACCATCAGCTGCACAGACCCCAGCGATTCCAAGCTGAAATACCTGGAGTTTTACGTTTCCGCAAGCGGCAACACCCGCCAGGTCAAGGTGCGGGAATTTGCGGCGGAGGAGACCCTTCCGGCGTATGCAGTGACCTATCACTCCGCATACCAGTGCTTCTCCATCGGCAAGCAGTTCAATAATGAAATGTATTACCTCAATGATAAGGGAAATGCCGGCACCCGGGCCAGCTGCTATAATCAAGGCGCAGACGCCAATGAAGGCAGCCGCTGGTTCTTCTACTGCATGGCCGACCAGGGAACTTTCTCCCTGGTGCCCAGCGGGACCTATCAGATCACGACCCGCTCCACCGGCAGCGGCATTGATGCCCCCGGAAATGTGGTGGTGGATGGCAAGACCCTGACCCCTGTCACCTGGGATCGTTCCATCACGACCCCGGTCGACTGCCCCCTGCCCGAAGCGAGCTTTTCTTCCGATACCCTTGAGGAAGACGATATTCCCTATGACGACCTGCCGGAGCATCAGGCAGTGAAAGGCCGATTCCTCCGGAAGGTGGGAGATAATTACTACATTTACTACTGCGTCTTCCTGCGGGAAGAATATGACGCCTTTATTGAGGATATTTGGCCCGGCAGCGTGGTGGGAAGCTCCGGCAGCTACAGCTTTGGTTCCTGGGGCGTGGAATACGGCACGGCCTACCGGGAGATCTACGGCAATAACGGCAAATGCAATATTGTGGGAACCTACCCCTACCTGTCGAAAGAGCTAATCAAGGACCCCGCCGACCCCTGCGCCCAAACGATGTATGCCTGGTTTGGCGGAACCGATGCGAATATCGCCCATCATGCGTTTGAGATCTATTACGAGGTGACCGACAGCAGCCAGACCACCGCTGAATCCATTACGAACGGGGACGGCAGCGTTACCTATTATGAGCTCGACCGTGTGGAGGTGTTCAACTGCGCCCATAATGACAACACGAAGATCCTGCCCTTTGCCAATCGTGGGTTTACCGTGGTGGAAACGGGCTTTCCCGTATCGCACGGGGATCCCCATGTATATAAATCCGTGACCTACACCGACGCCCTCGGCCAAACGGCGACCGAAACCATGTGGACCACCAAACTGCATTATAACCGGAACCGTCATTCTCTGGAGTTTGAAAACCTGGGCGAGGATTACGACCCGACCCAGTCGGGGGTCCCGCTCGATTGCTCCCGGATCGGCTACGGCGTTCCCCTGACCCCCTACCGCCCGGACGACCCGCCCTATCCTTCGGATTTGGCGGAGGGCTGCTATGAGTTTGCCGGCTGGTATCGGTCCAACCTTTATGCGCTGATGGAAAAAATCGAATGGGGCGATGAAACCGACCCGGACGGCCATATCCTGCTCGATACCATGCCGGACAGCAATTTAGCGCTGTATGCGCTGTGGGAACCCCGCACTTTTACGGTCACTTATTACAGCGACCTCGACAGTCTGGAAGCGGATACCCCCGAAAGCCCGACCTATGTGATGAAAAAGGGCTATGTCTACGACACGAAGATCCCGCTTTCGGAAAGTGAAAGCGTGGAGGCGATGCTGGAGCGCCCCTCCTTTGAAACCGCTGCGGGCACGCTGTATGCGGAGCCGGCCGGCTGGTATTACCTTACGGAAGACGACCGCCCCTATCCCTTCGACCCTTCTACGATGACGGTGCAGGGAGATATGAAGCTCTTCATGCGCTGGTCCACTACGATCCCCACCGATTACACCCTGCATTATTATATCAAGGGGACCACGCAGAAAGTCGCCAACGACAACGCCGGCCATTCTTTTGTCGGCCTGACCCGTACCTTTAACGCCCGCACCGACACCCAGCTTCTTCCCGGCTACCGCACCAACTGGTTCCCGGACCGCCGCAGCACCTCGATCATCATGTACCCCGATGCTGCTGACAACACCCAGACGTTTTACTATATGTGGCGGGAACAGGTGTATTACCGGGTGCGCTATATCGGGCTGAACAGCGACGGCACCGAAGAGGAGCTGTTCCCGGAGGAGCGCAAAGAAGGCGTGAGCGCCATTGTCACCGAGCGCTTCAAGGTGAAGGAAAACTGGGTCCCGAAAAACTATTATATTTCCTTTATCCTGACCGTGTCCCAGGCCGGCACCCCGGAGGAGCAGCAGGCGGAGGAATACGCCCAGAACGTCATCACCTTCTATTACACGGAAAACGAAAACCATGTACCCTATCATATCAGCTATCTGCATGAGGTCGATCCAAGCGAAGCAGAACTCAGCCGGGTGATCGACGGGGAGACCTGCTATTTCCGGAAAGTCAGTTATATCGATTCCATCGCTGAAAAAGGCGAGACCCGCACCGCTTCCATCAGCAGCTACACCGGCTACCTCCCGGTGGGCATCGTGGAAAAATGGCAGCTCGAATCGGAAGACGACGATGTCCTCCACGAATCAGCCTTCACCCCGCTGTCTCCATCGGACACCTCCGTCAGCTTAACCATTTCAGAGGGAATGACCGGAAAGGAACTGCTCATCTTCTATCTTCGGAAAACCTACCCGGTGCGGCTGGTGTATACCATCCACAGCTCCGACCCGGACGTGGTGCAGGACTGGTACGAAAAGATCACGTCCGATCCGACCCTCACCGGGCTGACCCCGCAGGCCGACAGCGCCGTGACCGTCACCGGGCCGGGCGGGGAAGAAACCGTCTACCGCACCCTGTACCGGGTGCTGCCGGAGGAATCGAAATATAACGACACCGTGCACGCAGATGCTCCGGAGGGATATGACGGCTATCGGTTAGCCGGTGATCCCCACCGGACGCTGGTGATCGCCGATGACGCCACTCCCGACTGCCAGAAAAACCGGATCGTATTTGAATATTCCCTCCAAGAAGATGTCATGTTCTATTATCAGGCGGTGCGCCCCTATGAATCCACCCTGCGGGTGTTTGAAAACGCAGCCAATCCCAAGCTGCTGTCCTTCAATCAGGAAAACGCCGAAAGCGGCGTGCGTCCGAGCAGACGGGTGCAGGCGGTGCTGAGAACGGATCTGTATGTCTTTGAGGGTTGGTTCCGGGATGCTGCCTGCACCGACCCGGTCGTCAATGCCGCCTCCGGCGACCTGACGGATATCATTACCGGAGCGCAGGGCGAACAGTTCCGTCCCGCCCCGAGCAATACCGACCGGACCTATTACGCCAAATACGATTATATCCGGGGTGATCTGTCGATTACGGTGGAAGACTGTTTGGAGAGCAATCAGGATCAGGTGTTTGAATACGTCATCACTGGCACAGACGAGCATAATAGCTGGATCCGCATGAAGGTGCTGGTGCAGGGCAACAACACGAAGGTCATCAAGGACCTTCCGATCGGGCATTACAGCATTACCCAGACCACCTGGTCCTGGCGGTACACCTCCGACCAGACCAATCAGACGGTATCCGCCGAAGTGGAGGAAGCAGAGGAAACGGAAGTGACCTTCAGACAGACGATGACCAATACCAAATGGCTCGACGGCAACGGCCTGCTGGCAGCGTGACGCTGCACTCGGGGCTTACAGTCAATGAAAACGCTAAAAGTCTTGCAACCAGCGGCGGCGCTGGACCCCGGGTCTGGGGGAGTTCCCCCAGACCCCCCGTTCGGGGCTTGAGCTTGATGAAGACGCCCAAGGTCTTGCAAAGGAAAGCAAAGTTTCGCTCAAGCCTTTTCAAAGGCTTGCAGAGTCCAGAGACAGCGTCTCTG